>JAGXII010000135.1 GCA_024635735.1 Christiangramia sp.
TCCCGGCCAGATATTCTTTACAATCTTCATCGGTTTTGAACCGATCAGTGAACTCTAGGAGATTTTGACCCTTGAAAATATTCATATTATACCTAATTTTATTGACTTTTATGATATGAATTTAAATACTTACCTCTTAAAAATAAAATGATTATGAGTAAACCTGATGAAAAAGTAGGTAAATACCTTGATGATTTAAAGTCAAAAGTTGGCGAAAGTAATCCGGATGTTGATCTGTTAAGAAAGATTACTGAATCTATGTGACCAGGTATTTATAATGCCGATGCTGAAACCATTGCTTCCACCAGCAAGTAAGAGGTAAAAACAGTAAAAGGAATTTTGTAATGAAAAAACCTGGCGTTACAGACGAAGCTAAGGCCAATGAGGCTATTAATCAGGTATTAGAGAAATATGGAAAATCGAACAGGAATAAATACCGGGTGGTTGTGTACTATCTTCTCACCAAACATTTCGGGAAAGAAGATTTGTTTAAATAATTTTTCCAGAAAAAAGTAGTTGAGTCCGTTTTTGGGATATTACCATAAACGGATTTTTTTATATATGATTAAGCCTATCTTTGTAAGCAAAAATTTTGATGTATGATTCAGTTAGGGGAATTTCATGATTTAATTATAATTAGGGAAACCGATCACGGGGTTTATCTTGAAAATGAAGAGGGAGATGAAGTTCTTCTTCCAAATAAGTATGTTCCCGAAACCTGGATGGTACATGATAAAATAAGGGTATTTGTATATCTGGATCATGACGAACGTCCGGTTGCTACCACACTTAAACCAAGATTGAAACTGGATCAGTTTGGCATGTTACCCTGCGTTGAAGTTACAAAATTTGGCGCTTTTCTGGACTGGGGATTGGAGAAGCATTTATTTGTTTCTTTTAAGGAGCAGGTAGTACCTATGAGGCCTGGAGAAAAATATCTGGTGTTTTGCTATCTGGATCTGGAAACCGACAGGCTTGCAGCCTCCTCGAAAGTCCATGCTTTTTTGGATAATTCCACGCTTACCGTAGAGCCTTTTGAAGAAGTAGATCTGCTGGTGAGTAATGAAACCGACCTGGGATTTAACGTAATTATTAATCAGCTACACCTCGGGCTTATATACCATGATGAAGTTTTTAAACCACTCAAAATCGGGGATGCTTTAAAAGGTTTTATTAAAAAAATCAGGGAAGACAATAAGATAGATATAATGCTTCAGCGACCTGGTTATCGCAGTATTGAACCTAATGCACAAAAGATTCTCGATAAACTGAAAGCCGCTGGTGGCTTTATAGATCTTACAGATAAATCTGATCCCGACGAGATCAAGAACAGGTTACAAATGAGTAAGAAAAGCTTTAAAAAAGCTGCAGGGAGTCTTTATAAAAACCGGATTATTGAAATTAAAGAAGACGGCTTACATTTAAAAGAAGATCAATAAGAAAGCCTGTAAAAAGGCGATCCTGAACGAAGCCTGTAAATACTGCGATTATAAGGATCCAGGATTGGAGCTACATAAGGATTTATATATGTGTCTCTTTGTCTTTGATCAGCATTGCCAGTAATTTCAAAAATCCTTTTTTCCTTTCTTTCACGACCCGGGAGTGGAGATCCGAGATTTACTGTCCGCTGAGTTTTCTTGGAATTAATATCATCCATTACAGCAAGCATATCAATTTGCTGTTTTTTATTCTGATCTACATTCAGGAAAGTACCATCTGGTAAATTGAAATCTGAATCCATCTGCCAGTTAAAGGCGAAATCTTTCCAGGTAGTTTCAATTCCGCGGTTACCTATTTCAAAATCCTTTCGGTCCCAGTATTCCTGGGCGCTAACGGTGCCGTTCAAAATTAATAGGAATAAAAATAACCTGAATTTCATTGTTCTTCTTTCATCTAAATTATCAAAAATGATGCAAACTGTGTACTTCAATTCATTTTTCATGACAAAAAAAGAAAAAATACTGATAGGTTCTATGCTAAAAGCATTAATTGTTTTTGGTTTCCCTTAAACTGAAGTATTTAAGTGATAATTGGAATTTTAATTAAAAGGCTTTTTTATCAGAGCTTTTCGATGTGAACCGAAAGCTTTATTTTTACTCCAAAATAACTCTAATGGCTAAAATAGACTGGAAAACTGTAAAGGAATACGAGGATATTACCTATAAAAAATCAAACGGAGTAGCGCGAATAGCTTTCAATAGGCCGGATATTCGAAATGCCTTCCGTCCTAAAACTACTTCAGAATTGCTTGATGCCTTTCGTGATGCCCACGAGGACACTTCTATTGGAGTTGTACTGTTATCGGGGGAAGGTCCTTCTTCTAAAGACGGAAAATGGGCATTTTGTAGCGGAGGTGATCAAAAGGCACGTGGCCACCAGGGATATGTGGGAGATGATGGTTATCACAGGTTGAATATTCTTGAAGTTCAACGACTCATTCGGTTTATGCCTAAAGCAGTTATTGCTGTAGTACCGGGCTGGGCTGTTGGTGGAGGACATAGTTTACACGTAGTTTGTGATCTCACTCTCGCGAGTAAAGAAAATGCTGTTTTCAAACAAACAGATGCCGATGTTACCAGTTTCGATGCAGGATATGGATCGGCTTATTTGGCCAAAATGGTAGGGCAGAAGAAAGCAAGGGAGATTTTCTTTTTAGGCCGAAATTATTCAGCACAGGAGGCTTTTGACATGGGAATGGTAAACGCGGTGATTCCTCATACCGAACTGGAAGATACGGCGTATGAATGGGCACAGGAAATCCTGGCGAAATCACCAACTTCTATTAAAATGCTGAAATTTTCGATGAACCTTACAGACGATGGAATGGTAGGGCAGCAGGTTTTTGCCGGAGAGGCTACCCGACTTGCTTATATGACCGATGAAGCTAAAGAGGGAAGGGACGCATTTCTGGAAAAAAGAAAACCAAATTTCGAAAAGAAATGGATTCCTTAGACTGAAGTTAAAATCATAAAGCACTATTAACAACAAAGCCATGAGTTTCTCATGGCTTTGTTGTTTTATTTAAGTTTAGTTTATCTCAATTTCGGATATTTTTCAGGATCGGTTTCGTGCATGATGCTGTAGACTTTCTCAAAAATATCTTCCGGTGAAGGTTTTGAAAAATAATCCCCATCGGTTCCATATGCCGGCCTGTGTTCTTTTGCCGTCAGGGTTTGAGGTTTACTATCTAAAAACATATAAGCATTTTGTTCGTCCAGTATTTTTTGAAGAATAAATGCTGAAGCTCCTCCGGGTACATCCTCGTCTATAACTAATAACCGATTTGTTTTCTCAATACTTTTTACAATATCATGATTCAAATCAAACGGAAGTAAAGATTGTATATCTATCACCTCTGCGTCAATATCTACTTCATTTAACTCCTTGGCTACATCTTCAACCATTCTAAGCGTTGAACCATAAGAAACCAAAGTAATATCTTTTCCTTCTTTAACGGTTTCAGTTACTCCAATTGGAGTCTTAAACTCACCAAGGTTAACCGGCATTTTTTCTTTCAGCCTGTATGCGTTAAGGCATTCTATGATAAGAGCAGGCGTATCCAGATCAAGTAACTGATTGTAAAAACCAGCGGCTTTCGTCATATTTCTTGGAACAAGAATATACATTCCTCTAAGTAGATTAAGAAGTCCTCCCATTTGGGAACCGCTATGCCAGATACCTTCTAATCTGTGCCCGCGTGTTCTTACAATAAGTGGAGCTTTTTGTTTTCCCTTAGTTCTATAGTGCAGGGTGGAAAGATCATCGCTCATGGTTTGGAGACAATACATCACATAATCCAAATATTGAATTTCAGCGATAGGTCTCAGGCCTCGCATAGCCATTCCAATTCCCTGTCCTAAAATAGTAGATTCGCGTATCCCTGTATCTGAAATTCTATATCTTCCAAATTTCTTCTGAAGCCCTTCCAGTCCCTGGTTTACGTCACCAATTTCTCCGGAATCTTCACCGAAAATAAGCGTTTCAGGACGGGTGCTAAAAATGGTATCAAAATTATCTCTTAATATAATTCTTGCATCAACCGCTTCAGCTTTGTCATCATATTCCGGCAGGATCTCGGTGAATGTATTTTCTTCTATATAAAGATGTGATCCATAATCACTTTCAGTCTGTTCAGAATAGTTTTCCAGCCAGTTTATAATAGCGGTTTTTTCTTCTGATTTTTCCCCGATAAGATATCTTAAGGTTTGGCGGCATGCCGCTACAAGATCTTTTTTCAGGGGTTCCCGGTTTCCGGAAACTTCTTTTTTTATGGAATTGATAAAATTTCCGTTTACGCTTGAAGAGGCAGCATTTTCGAGAATTTTAATCACTTCTTTTTTCTTATTTAAAGTAGGCTGGAGGTATGCGCTCCAGGCGTTTTGTTTGGCCGTACGGACTTCTTTTTTGATTTGTTTTTCAAGCTCTTCTAATTCTTCTTCAGTAGAAAAATTATTTTCCACGATCCACTGGCGAAATTTCAGATTACAATCATGTTCCTTTTCCCAGGTTAATCGTTCTTCACTTTTATATCTTTCATGCGATCCGGAGGTGGAGTGCCCCTGCGGTTGCGTTAATTCTTCTACATGAATGAGAACAGGAGAGTGTTCACGTCTCGCTATTTGCGATGCCTTCTCATAAGTGTCAACCAGAGTGGGATAGTCCCATCCGTTGACCACAAAAATTTCATATCCCTTGGAATCCTCATCTCTTTGAAATCCTTTCAGGACTTCTGAAATACTCTGTTTTGTGGTTTGATACCTTGCGTGAACAGAGATTCCATAATCATCATCCCATACATTTATCACCATTGGCACCTGTAGTACACCTGCAGCATTGATGGTCTCCCAAAAATGGCCTTCACTTGTACTGGCATTTCCAATAGTTCCCCAGGCAATTTCATTACCATTATTGCTGAATTTTTCAGAATTTATTCCTTCAACATTCCGGTAGATTTTAGAAGCCTGTGCGAGTCCTAATAATCTTGGCATTTGTCCGGCTGTGGGAGAAATATCGGCACTGGAATTTTTTTGTTCCATCAAATTTTTCCATTCTCCATTTTCATCCAGACTGTGGGTCATAAAATGCCCGCCCATCTGTCTTCCTGCAGACATAGGTTCATTATCGATATTAGTATCTGCATACAAACCGGCGAAAAATTGTTCGGGAGTTAGTTCATTTATGGCCATCATAAAAGTCTGGTCACGATAATATCCAGACCTGAAATCTCCATTTTTAAAAGATTTGGCCATTGCTAATTGCGGAACTTCTTTTCCATCTCCAAAAATCCCAAATTTCGCTTTCCCGGTCAGAACCTCGCGCCTACCAAGAAGACTACATTCCCTGCTGGTGACAGCAGTACGGTAATCTTCGAGAACCTGAGATTTAAATTCGTCAAAAGAAATTGAATTTTCAGTTTGTGTTTCGCTTTGCATGAACATAAATTTGAATGAAACAATTGTAACGAAAACTATCATTAAATACAATTCATCATTTCGAAGAATAATTGCTAATAATGTAATTTTAACCTTTATTTATTATTTATATCAAAAAGAAACGGCTGACTATTAAGAATTTGTTGAAAATAATGAAATCCCAATAAGGATTTGGGAATAACATAATTTTAATACCAGCGTCTTGTAAAAAGCCTGATAAGAGTATTTAGATCAAGAGAGACTATAAATCTGATTTTCTGATCGTAATCTGGATCTGCGATTTCCCATCCCAGGTTAGAATAAACAGGAAAAAACAATTCAAAATAATCCTGTACCAGGCTTAAACGTATTCCGGAGTCATATAATAATTTCCCGTTAACCCCTCTGTTTTTAACGATCCCCACATCGCCGTACGCGAAGATCCACTTCCAGATATTGGTGCTGGCATTAATGGTAGTTAACCATTCATTGGCATATTCTGGTTGTAACTGAGATTTGAAACCACCTTCCGCAACAATGATCTGCTGACTAAATAATCCGCTTCCCTGGCTTCTTCCGTAATAATTGTAATCGAAAAGATAATCTGTAGGCCGGTCCAGTGCAAAACTAAAATAGTCGTTGGATTTTACATCGTTGTATAAAAACACCCCTGAAAAGAATCGAAGATTGATCTGTCGGTTGTTTTTAAATAGTTTCCTGTATTCAGCGCTTGCAGAAATTTTACTGAATTTATCTGACAATTGAAAATCTATAGAGCCCGTGAAATACTTCAGGAAGTTAGGATTGCTATATGCGTAATTTACGTTAAAGACATTGTAATTGGGTTGTGTAAGCGATTGTTGAGGATTCTGGTCTCTTTGTACATTTACATTTCTTATTAAAAGCCGTTGCCTTTCATTACTCCTTAAATAAGAATTCCGGAAACCAAAACTCAGGAAGGGCGTATATTTTTTATAGAATAGATCGTAGCCATAAGAAAAACGGTTTCCGCTAATTCCATAGGTAATCGCGTACAATTCTTTATTTACAAATTGCTCGGTATTATAAATAGCTGCCGAACCCACAAAAGTCTGACTCGTAAACCCGTATTTAGGAGAAAAATTGAAATTGAAGGTTTTATTGAGAACGGTTTTATTATAAATTTTGGGTCCTATAGAAACTCCGTCATAAAGGTTATACTCAAATTCCGGCATAAAAAATACCTGGTGATATCGTGGATCTTCTACATCCTGAAGAAGCCTGAACTGTATTGGCTTATCGAGTAATTTAGTGACGCCTTCGTAATTATTACGCTGGTTATATTCAGGGATTTCCTGATCATAGTTCAGTGCAAGGCGTTCTATATTATCACGATTTGGAATTTTCACAGTTTTCTCCCTGTCAATATCTTCCACCCAGGTTTTATAAACTACCTCGTTATTTTTTAAGCCATAGAGGCTTACCGGCATATGGTTACTACGTAGATTTTTAATGGTAACCGATAAGGAATCATTTTGGTTTTTAACATCCTGGATTGTAAAATCGATCTTTTTGTTAGTGCCAACATATTCATCGTAAAACCACGAAATATCCTTATCGGCATTCTTCTGAAGAACATGTATAAAATCCTGATCGGTTACGGGCTTAAGATTGTAGGTAGAATAAAATTCGGAAATAGACTTCTGCACCGAGTTATCTTCAAGATAATCTTCAAGGTATTTAATACCAACGCCGGCTTTGTAGGCATTAGCAATATTCTTATTGAATTTCACGAGGGAATCCTGGGAGGTGGTTAATGGCTGATCCAGATTATGTCGTGCCATATTCATGTATAAAAACTGATATTGATCGTTAAACTCGAGATCTGCAGCATGAAACCACCTTAAACCTATTACCTTGCTCAGGCTTCCTACAAGCTTCATTTTTGGATAATAAGTATCTACATAATCCATCATGAGCGAAATCTTTATCGCATCGATCACCCATTTTTCCGTGCGTGGATTTAGCAACAGGGTATTGGCCAGGTAGTATTCAGATAGTGTTTTAAAAACCTTTATATCATATTGAAAACCATCGGGAAAAGGTCTTATAAAACCAGGCAGTTGATTAAGGCCGTATATGGGATTCTTCAAATAATCTTCCTGAGTAATAAAAAGATTCCTGTGCGGATATTCTCCTAATCGCTGCTGAAGAAATCCCAGCGACCTTTCCAGAAGATCCTGTTTTATCTTAAACTGAATTTCTTCATCTCCAATATTGGTGATTAATTGATGATTATTCACATCAAAACTTTCAAAAATATAGGCTCGGGTTATATACATTTTGTTTTCCAGTCTTTTCTTTCCGGAAAACAGTATGGTCTTATATCCCTTTTTGGTAATGGTTCTCTTTAAATCCAATCCCGAGGCGGCATAAAATTCGGTAGGAATATCAAGAGAAATATCAATATTATACGGTTGTACATACTGAAGTCCCAGATCCTGATGCCTGTATAATTTCCAGCCATTATCTAAAGGCGCTGGCACGAGATACCAGTATCGAAGTTTGTAATTCCCTTCCTGATCTATCCCATAGCGTGTAAATTTATCGTCGGGAATTTTCAGGGTGTAATTTAAATGCAAGGTGATAGAATCACCTGCGGCAAGAGGTTCATTAAGAAGTATCCTTACTAAATCAACCACATTTCCGGGACGGTCCCATTCAAGTTCGGTGTCCTGGCTGTTTGTAATATAATGTATATTGGTATGGCCTCTTTCTTCCTCTTTTGCGAAATGAAATCTACGAGCGTAGTCTTCAGCAAAGCGTTTGGCCAGGGCAGAGGTTTTCGAACTGAAAGCATTATTCCAGTCGTTCAAGTATATACTCACCAATTCCCTTTCTTCGGTATTGATGAATTTAATGTCCTGAGTGACCTCAAGACTGTGGGTACTATCTATCAATTTCGCATTAACATTTATGGCATTCTGTGCTGAAAGCCAACTGGTAAAAGTGAAAAAGATCAGTAAAAACTGAAGGTATCTCAAGTATAAAAAATTTAGACTGATAAGCTATCAGGGCTAAATATAATCAAACTTTAATACCTTCAATAAGTGTATTAACTAGAAATTAGGACTAAGATTATATTCATCATAGAATTTATCGAGAATCTCGATAACTTCGTCTTCAGTATCAACTACTTGTACCAGATCTATATCTGCTTCATTAATATTCTGAAAGCTGTCCAGTAAAGTTTTTCTAATCCATTCTACGAGTCCCCCCCAGAATTCGGTACCTACAAGAATGATAGGAAATTTATCTATTTTGTGAGTCTGGATCAATGTGATAGCTTCGAATAATTCATCAAGAGTTCCGAATCCACCAGGCATTACCACAAAACCCTGAGAGTATTTTACGAACATTACCTTTCTAACAAAGAAGTAATCAAAGTCGAGACTTTTATCATTATCTATATAAGGATTGTCATGTTGCTCAAAAGGCAGATCGATGTTTAGCCCTACAGAGGTTCCGCCGGCCAGATGAGCTCCTTTGTTACCGGCTTCCATAATCCCGGGACCACCACCGGTTATTACCCCATAACCGTTGTCTACGATTTTTTTTGCAACTTTCTCGGCTAACTGATAATATTTCATATCTGGTTTCGTACGAGCAGAGCCGAATATGGAAACGCAGGGACCAATTTGACTTAACTTTTCATAGCCATTCACAAATTCTCCCATTATTTTAAAGATCGCCCAGGAATCGTTGGTTTTTATCTCGTTCCAGGCTTTATTTCTGTTATCTGTTCTCATCATTTTTTGGCTGGTTATCTAATGCAGTTCTTTCTTTAGATACTGCGCTGTATAACTTTTTTTGTTTTTAATAATTTCTTCGGGTGCACCGGTGGCTACTACTTTCCCTCCGCCTTTCCCGCCTTCATATCCAATATCGATTATATGATCAGCCATTTTGATCACATCCATATTATGTTCGATAATGAGTACGGTATTTCCTTTATTGGTTAATTTATTTAATACTTCCATAAGGACACGAATATCCTCAAAATGAAGCCCCGTGGTAGGCTCGTCTAATATATAAAAAGTATTTCCAGTATCACGTTTTGATAACTCGGTTGCGAGTTTTATACGCTGAGCTTCCCCACCAGAGAGGGTAGTGGACTGTTGTCCAAGACTTATGTAGCCCAGACCTACATCCTGAATTGCTTTCAACTTCCTGTAAATCTTCGGGATATTCTCAAAAAACGTCGTCGCTTCATTAATGGTCATTTCCAGAATATCTGAGATCGACTTACCTTTAAATCTAATTTCAAGAGTTTCTCTATTGAAACGTTTTCCCTGGCAGGTTTCACATTCAACATACACATCCGGCAGAAAATTCATTTCAATCACTCTCAAGCCGCCACCTTTACAAGTTTCGCAACGACCTCCTTTAACATTAAAACTAAATCTTCCAGGCTTATATCCACGAATCTGGGCTTCCGGTGTTTTGGCAAAAATATTTCTAATTTCAGAAAAAACGCCTGTATAAGTCGCGGGATTCGATCTTGGGGTTCTTCCAATGGGGGACTGGTTGATATCGATCACCTTATCTATATTATCAAGACCTTTTATGCTTTTGTATGGCTTTGGTATCTTAACTCCATTGAAATAATGAGCATTCATAATTGGATATAAAGTCTCATTAATTAATGTGGATTTTCCACTTCCCGAAACACCGGTAACCGCTATCATTTTCCCAAGCGGAATGGTGATATTTACCCCTTTGAGGTTATTTCCGGTGGCCCCTTTAAGTTCGATTTTTTTGCCGTTTCCTTTCCTTCGCTCTTTGGGGATTGGGATCTCTTTTTTTCCGCTTAGATAATCGGCGGTTAGAGTATCATGTTTCATCAATTCGGCAGGAGTGCCTTCACTTATGATTTCGCCTCCATGCTTTCCTGCAAAAGGGCCAATATCGATCACATGATCTGCACGCTCGATCATGTCTTTATCATGTTCAACAACAATTACCGTATTTCCTATATCTCGCAGAGATTCCAGGGAATTGATAAGTTTTTCGTTATCTCTTTGATGTAACCCAATACTCGGTTCATCAAGAATATATAGAACTCCCACCAGTTGTGAGCCTATTTGAGTGGCAAGCCTGATTCTCTGAGCTTCTCCACCAGATAAGGACTTGGAACTACGATTAAGATTAAGGTAAGTAAGGCCTACATCTACTAAAAATTGCAATCTGGTTCGAATCTCTTTTATAACTTCGGAAGCAATCTGAAGCTGTTTTTCGCTTAAATGCTTTTCGATATTTGCAAACCATTCAGTAAGATCTGTAATATCAAGCTGTGATAAATCTGCAATATTCTTATCATATATTTTAAAGAAAAGAGCTTCTTTTTTCAGCCTTGCACCATCACAATCAGGACAAATTACTTTATTCATATATTCTTTAGACCAGCGACGAAGGGAGGTAGAGTCATTATTCCTATAGGTGGTTTCAATAAAGGTGGCGACTCCTTCAAAATCTATTTTATAGTCTCTGGTAATTCCCAGAGATTTTGATTCCCGGGAGAATTTTTCTTTTCCGCCATATAAAATCATTTGGATGGCTTCCTCTGGAATATTTTTTATTGGATCGGTAAGATTGAATTCAAAGCGTTCAGCAATAAGTTGAAGTTGTGAAAAAACCCAATTCTTTTTCTGCGGACCGTGTGGCGCAAGACCTCCGCTTTTGATAGATTTAGATTGATCCGGAATAATCTTTTTCTCATTCACCTGGTATAAGGTGCCTATCCCGTTACAGGTAGGACACGCTCCTTTAGGAGAGTTGAACGAAAAGCTATTAGGCTCTGGCGAGGGATAA
>JAGXII010000136.1 GCA_024635735.1 Christiangramia sp.
GATTACAGGTAACGAGGACCTTGAAGGGTATCAAAAATTACTCTACCAATTGTCTGATAAACTTTCAGCTGAATTCAAATCTTATTTAATTTTTGAATTATATGCAGGACCACAAGACTCTTCAAAAATTCTTATATAAAGGTCCCATACCAGGCTTCCTTCCACTCTGGAACATTTAAAAGAAGATCTTCTTCCAATTTGACTCCTTTTTGCGGAGTGAAATTTTCAGGTGTTTCTATAGCCTGCCTTAAAGGTTTATTTATAAAACTAGCTGAAGATGAACAGCCAAATATTAATATTGTTAAAAAAAAACGTTCATTAATTTTAGCTTTTTCATTCATGAAAACTTTATAATTACTAATTAAAATTAGATAAAAAGATTTCACTTTAAGCTTTTCTGGAGAAGAAGTAACAGCAATAAAAATGGATACATTTCTAAATAAAAAAGAGGTGATTATCCCCAGCACTGTAAGAAAATTCTATTTAACTTTAGGGAAGATAATCCCACAGTCCCTTGGAGAAAGCACCACTACGAACCAGAACCATTTTAGGGGGCCAATCTCGCGATATAATTAACTTTTTTAAACCACTAACATGAAAGACAGGCTGCTTTTAATAATATTTATTCTATTCCTATGGCTGCCTTCCTGCAGTTTTTTCTCCCAATCCTATTTTGATATCGCAAATATTACTTATGAACATGCAGAATATAGGCCAGAAGATGCCTCCGGTTTTAGTTTTAACCGTCTACAAACAAAACTAAATTTAGGGATAGAACTTAAGAATGAAGACTATATTCTGGGGGCTCTTTCTGGTGAGGTTTTTAAATTTAAAAACATTAAAAACGGCGAGATGGTGCCCGATCTCTACTCCAATTTTGTCACTGGAGGATATTTACATTTTTGGAATGAGAAAAAATGGAGTCTGGTGACCGAGATAAGATTTAAACTGAACTCAGATTATCACAAACCCGTTCTCAATGATATTCAAACAGGAGGATGGTTTCTTGTAACTCATAAGGCCAGGAATTTTGACTGGTTTGCAGGCATGTATTTTAACCAGGAGGTCAATGAGAATAATTTATTTCCCATTGGAGGAATCTACTGGGTTCCAAATGAAAAATGGAATCTGTACGTTTTAGTGCCTTCGGTTATTAGGCTGGAATATACTCTGAAAGAAAACAAATGGTTTACAGGTCTGGAAACCCAGTGGAATTTAAATACTTACGTGATCAATGAAATTTCAGAAATTGATTACTTCAGGAAAGAAACTCTTGTGACCTCCATATTCCTTGAAAAAAATATTACCGAAAAACTAGTGCTTAGAGCCAATATTGGTCACTACCAAATCAACAAATTTGAAGCATTTAATTCCAGTGATGAATTGATTTCTACATCTCAATTAGGCTCAAAACTTATTCGAAATCTTAGTCTTAACGCAGGAATAGCTTATAGAATGCGGCTATAATTCCTATTTTAAAAACTCCAGACAAACAGGGGTCTTTACCTCAAAAACAGGTGCCTGTGGTTTTAATTTCCCATTTTGAGGATTGATCTTATAAGTGGTTATGTTTCCGGTGTCCTGGCTAGCTGCATAAAGATATTTACCATAGGGAGAAATCGCGAAATTCCTAGGGGTTTCACCCGCAATAGGAACAAATTCCAAGGCAGTAAGCTTTCCTGTTTCAGTGTTCACTTTAAATACAGCTATGCTATTATGTCCGCGATTGGAAGCATAAAGATAGTCTCCCGAAGGATGCATATGAATATCCGCCGCCGCATTTTTTTGTTTATAGGATTCCGGTAATGAAGAAATATTCTGAATTAGCTCCAGTCCCCCATTCTTGTCCACTGCAAAAACACTTACACTGTTGTTAAGTTCATTTACAGAATAGGCAAAACTTCCGTTTTTAGAAAAAGTAAAATGTCTTGGCCCGGATCCTTCAGGCAGGTCAACATCACATTGCGGGTGTTCTGTTAGTTTTCCTGTAATAGCATTAAAATTATAGATCCAGATCTTGTCATTCCCAAGATCTGCAATATAAGCGTACCTATTATCACCGCTTACGGTCACCGAATGCGCATGCGCTTTATCAGCATTGTTCAGTTTTAATTCCTGAGAGATTGCAAGGCTTCCGTCTTCCCTGACATTATACACCATCACAACTCCTCCAACATAATTACTTACAAAAACATATTTCCCAGAACGGTCTAAAGCTATATGGCAGGGTGCAAATCCACCGGTCCCTGCTTTTCCTATTTCCTTCAACATTCCGTCTTTCTGGATTTCATATGAATAAACAAAACCGCTTTCTGCATCTGCAGGTCCCAGTTCACTAACGGCATAAAGGTATTTGCTCATTTTACCAGCTTTTACAAACGAAGGATTCGTTTGCTCGGCTGCAGTTCCCATGAATTTTAAATTTCCATCCTCAGGATTTTGATGAAGCAAATAGATGCCATTTGCCTTTCCGTCCACATGGCCTTCCTTCTTGGTATAGGTGCCCACATACATCTTGGTAACCGTATCCTTAACCTGATCTTTTTTCATTTGAGCATTCGCTGAAAATATGAGTATAAAAATCAAAAAAACACTGAAGTAACTTTTCATAATAATTAGATTAAAGCCATTTTTTTCTCTTGAAGTAAAATACCATCAATAGGAAAATAATGATCATTAGGGCCCAAAGTACAAAATAACTGTATTTCCATTGCAGCTCCGGCATATATTCAAAATTCATTCCGTAAATACCGGCTATAAAAGTTAGAGGTATAAAAATACTGGCCATAATGGTCAGCACCTTCATTACTTCGTTCATTTTATTACTAATCGTAGTCATATACATATCCATGAGACCCCATATCATCTCCCTGTAGATATCAATATTTTCAGATATCTGGATAATATGATCATAAAGATCCCTTATAAAATTACTGGTATGGGAATCTATAAGTTCACTATCCATTTTTTCAAGCCTGCTTATTACTTCCCTTAATGGAAAAACAGCTCTTCGTATTCTTAAAATATTTCGTTTCAAATCCTGTATCTCGTAAGTAATATCATCACTGGGGCGCGAGGTAAATAAACTTTCTTCCAGGCCTTCAATACGATCACTCATATCATCTATCACCAGAAAGTAGTTATCAATAATTGAATCCAGTAGAGCAAACATTAAATAATCTGCACCACGGCTTCTTATTCTTCCTTTGGCAGTTTCTATACGTTCCCTGATTGGGTCAAAGACATCCCCATCAGACTCCTGAAAAGTAAGTACATAATTTTTACCAACGATCATGCTTATATGCTCGTTTTCTATCTCTCCATTCTTGTAATAGAGCATTTTCGCGACTATAAAAAGGTAATCGTGATATTCCTCAATCTTAGGTCTCTGCCCCGTATTTACAATATCCTCCATCACTAATGGATGCAGCTCATAGTAATCTCCTAGTTTTTCAATCTCTGCTACATTACTTAACCCATCAATATTGAACCAGGTTATGCTGTCTTCGTTTACAAATTTGAAAGCGTCTTCAGGAGTGGTAGAACTGAACCTTTCATAGTGTTCAGCGTTATAATCTATTACATCAAGCTTAGTTTCGGTTGTTTCCTTATTACCTACGTAGGTCATGGTTCCAGGAACCTGATTGACAGATTTAGTATTCTTGGGACGTCTAAGCAATAACTTTCTCCTCTTGGACATAAACGGAAATATTTTTCATAAAAATACTAATAATCCCGTAACAGCCATTTTTAAATAAGATTTGCTTCGGAAAATGAAAAATTCTACTGAATTATATATCTGAAACCACCTCAATTCTAAGCTTAATTTTACCTTTGCAGCCATGAAAGAAGCTGTGCTGTTAGATACGCTGAAGGAATATTTTGGTTATGAAAAGTTTAGACCTTTACAAAAGAAAATAATCAATTCGGTTTTTGAAGGCCAGGATAATCTTGTGATCATGCCTACTGGTGGTGGTAAATCTATATGCTACCAGTTGCCTGCAATCCTGCTACCCGAAATTACCCTGGTGATCTCTCCGCTTATCGCCCTTATGAAAGACCAGGTTGATGGTTTGAATGCCAATGGAGTTCCGGCCGCGTATTTAAATAGCAGTCAGGAGGAAGCCGATAAACAGGCCATTTTTCAAAAAATCGACAACAAAGAGATCAAATTATTATATGTGGCTCCGGAGAGTCTTCAGTTTGTAGACCGGTTTTTAACTGACGGCAAAGTGAGCCTGATCGCTATAGATGAAGCCCATTGTATTTCGAGCTGGGGACACGATTTCAGGCCGGCATATACCCAATTGGGATATTTAAAGAACCGCTTCCCTTCTACTCCAATTCTGGCTTTAACCGCAACAGCCGATAAAGCAACCAGAAATGATATTTGCAGACAGCTCAATATCCCTAAGGCTGAAAAACATATCGCCTCCTTTGATCGTAAGAACCTTAGCCTTGAAGTAAAACCCGGCATCAAAAGATTTGAACAGATAACCCAGTTTTTGAAAAACCGGCAGACTGAAAGCGGAATAATCTATTGCTTAAGCCGTAAAACCACTGAAGAACTTGCTTCAAAACTTAAAGCAAAAGGTTTTAAGGCTGAAGCCTATCATGCGGGAATAGATCACGTAAATCGTTCTAAAATTCAGGATGATTTTATTAATGATGAAAAGCATATAATATGCGCAACCATCGCCTTTGGAATGGGGATAGATAAATCCAATATTCGCTGGGTGATCCATTACAACATGCCAAAAAACCTTGAAGGATATTATCAGGAGATAGGGCGTGCGGGACGTGACGGGTTACCATCAGACACATTGCTTTTCCATAGTTATGCCGATGTGGTACAACTGCAAAAATTCGCTTCGAATGCAAAGAATGAAGATGTTCAGTTAGCAAAACTGGATAGAATGAAACAATATTCTGAAGCCTTAAGTTGCAGGCGTAAAATTCTGCTTAGCTACTTTGGAGAGTATCTGGCAAAGGACTGTGGCAACTGTGATATTTGCAGGAATCCTCCTGAATTTTTCGACGGAACCATTATAGCACAAAAAGCACTTTCATGTATTTTCAGACTAAAAGGTGCTGAACCTATTGGAACAGTGATCGATATACTACGTGGTTCTCAGAATGAGATCGTAAGAAGAAATAATTATCAGGAGCTTTCTACTTATGGGATAGGAAATACCATTTCCTGGCGTCACTGGCAGCAATATCTTATTCAGCTTATAAACCTAGGGTATATTGAGATCGCTTTTGATAAGAATAATCATCTTAGATTGACGAAACAGGCCAAAAGTATATTATTCGATAATGAAAAGGTTTACCTAGCAGATGTTAAGGAGGAACAGCTTAAAACTCCTGAGGAAAAAGCAGCAACCGCAAACAACTCATTATTTGAAAGATTAAGGCAACTCCGTCTTAAAATTGCGAAGGAAGAAGACATCCCGGCATATCTTATTTTTAATGATGCGGCATTGAAGGATATGGAAAAACGAAGGCCAATGTCTGACTCTGAATTTCTGATGATTGATGGTGTGGGAAGAAAAAAGATGGAAGATTACGGTTATCGGTTTATTAAAGAGATCATCGCCTTTAGTGAAGATAAGAGAGAAAAGAAGCCAAAGAAAAAGACCAAAAAAGGTAATACTCTAAAAGAGACGCTGGCTCTTTACAACGATGGTTTAAATGTTGATGAAATCGCAAAAGAAAGAGGCGTTGCCAGGAACACCATTTTAACTCATCTTATTAAACTTTATGATGAGGGAGAGGAAGTAAATCTTCATCAGTTTATTCCAATTTCTGAACTTAAAGCAATTGAGAAAGCAAAAGAAGAACTCGATAGTCCGGGTGCGTTGAGAACCTATTTTGAGCATTTTGAAGAGACGATTCCTTACGAAACAATAAAGATTTCCCTTAAGATACTGGACGATAAAGAAAGTTAGAAGAATTAATCGAACTCTATTTTTCTTAAGATCAATCCGGAGGCTGGGGCGATATAATCCATTTGATGCTCAGGACTATCCGGCTTTAAACTATTTTCAATATCATGAAGGCTGAGCTCTCCCCTGCCAACCAATACAAGGCTTCCCATCATTAATCTAACCTGATGCCTTAGGAATCCGGCGGCATGAATATGGAAGATATAAGATTGTTCAGGAAAGAAATTAGCTTTATAAATAGTATTTTCAACAAGTTCAGCCGTGATCATTTCTCTTTCGAAAGTGCTTTTCTCTGAAACCCTTACACAGTAATTTTTAAAATCATGAGTTCC
>JAGXII010000137.1 GCA_024635735.1 Christiangramia sp.
ATCTCACTACCAAACCTCCAGATATACAGCTTTCATTCTTCTAGTGCCACCATGCTATTTGAGTAGGAGCGAAAAAAGACGGCTTTATTGAGAGCAATAAACCAATAAATCTAAATCCGTATTTTTACCGGACACTAATGTTTTTTTATAAAAAAAATTAAATAATTCTCCTCTACCCTTAATTATAGTTATAAAAATTCCCTTTAATAAAAATATTAATACAAACCTCTGGTACAAAAGCTAAATTGGGGACTGATCTAACCAAAAATCCAGCTATTAATATGATAAGCCTTCATACAATTGTCATGGTATCACTTATTGTCGTAATCATTTGTTTCCTGATTATTACCATAGACATCCTCGCGGGAAACAAACAACACATGATAATTATAAATTTTGTTTATCCTATCACCGCTCTTTATTCGGGACCAATAGGTTTGTGGATTTATTATACTTTAGGAAGAAAATCTACTCATAAGACGGTTATAGAGGCAAAAGAAAAAGATGAAAAACCTCCCAATAAAAAAAACCTTTTGGCAGAGTGTTGTAGTGGGGGTCTTGCACTGTGGGAGCGGTTGTACCCTTGGAGACATAATTGCTGAAACCACGCTTATATTTTTTCCGGTTGTTCTATTTGGAAAAGAAATTTTTGGTGCCTGGGCGGTAGACTATGCACTGGCCCTGGCAATAGGGATTATTTTTCAATATTTCTCCATTAAACCCATGAAGGATCCTTCGGTAAAAGAAGGTTTAAAAGAAGAAATGTAATAAAAAACCCCTCTAACTTGAGGGGCGATCATGTTTTATACTACTCTAATAATAAAGGTGTTTTTCTTTCCTTTAATAATAATCACATATTTATTATTAATAAGGTCTGACTCTGTAATGGTATAATCTTCCTTTACTTTCTCCTTGTTTACAGATACTGAATTCTCTTTTAAGGCTCTTCTGGCCTCTCCATTAGAACTTAAAAAACCTGTTTTAGCTGAAAGCGCTCCAATCATATCTAACCCGGCCTCAACTTCACTTCTTTCAACCTCAGCCTTTGGCACCCCTTCAAAAATATCCAAAAAGGTAGCTTCATTCAGTTTTTTGAAGTCGTCTGCCGTACTTTTTCCAAAAAGTACTTCAGAAGCGGTTACCGCATTTTCATATTCCTCTTCGTTATGAACGGTAATCGTCACCTCCTGCGCCAGCTTCTTTTGAAGTGAACGCATGTGAGGCGCCTGCTTATGTTCTTCTATGAGTTTTTCAATTTCCTCCTTTTCAAGAAAGGTGAAAATCTTCATGTACTTTTCAGCATCATCATCACTGGTATTCAGCCAGTACTGGTAAAATTTATAAGGAGAAGTCCTGTTTGCATCCAGCCAGATATTTCCACCTTCACTTTTTCCAAATTTACTACCATCGCTTTTGGTAATTAGAGGACAGGTAAGCGCATAAGCTTTTCCTCCGGCCTTTCTTCTTACTAATTCGGTACCAGTGGTAATATTCCCCCATTGATCACTTCCTCCCATTTGAAGGGTCACCTTCATGGTATCATACAAATGAAAGAAATCATATCCCTGTACAAGTTGATATGTAAATTCGGTAAAAGACATTCCTTCGGTGCCTTCCCCTGAAATCCGGTTTTTAACCGAATCTTTTGCCATCATGTAATTTACGGTAATATGCTTTCCCACATCACGGATAAATTCCAGGAAACTGATTTCTTTCATCCAGTCATAGTTATTGACCAGCACTGCATCATGTTCCTTTCCGGCTTTGAAATCCAGAAATTGAGAAAGCTGATTCTTCACACATTCCTGGTTATGCCTTAAAGTCTCCTCATCCAGAAGATTTCTTTCGCTGGACTTTCCGCTTGGATCTCCAATCATTCCCGTTGCACCACCTACCAAAGCGACTGGTTTATGGCCGCATCGCTGTAAATGAGCCAGCAACATGATTGGCACCAGGTTTCCTATATGAAGGGAATCGGCGGTAGGATCAAATCCTATATAAGCCGATCTCATCTGTTCGTTTAAATGTTCCTCTGTTCCGGGCATGGTATCGTGTAACATGCCACGCCACCGTAATTCTTCAACGAGGTTCTTTTTCATTTGTAACTATTTATTTTCTTCATCTGTGCGATGAAATTCCCATTCTTTTTAAAAGCAGGCGTAAAGATACCATAAAGCTTTATTTTTCCTAAGTGGTTTAGCTATATTTACCGAATGATTCTGGTTACAGGAGGTACAGGTTTATTAGGTGCGCATCTGTTATATGAGTTAGCGCAGACCAATGAAATGCTTAGGGCGACCAAACGCTTTACAAGCGATATTCAGGCTGTAAGAAAAGTATTTGGTTATTACTCCACTCCCGTGGAAGCCGATCGCTTATTCAAAAAAATTGAATGGAAAGAAGCCGATATTACCGATATCCCGGCGCTTACAAAAGCCTTTAAGGGAATCGAAACCGTCTACCATTGCGCCGCACTTATCTCTTTTGATCCTGCCGACGAGAAAAAACTTCGGAAAATAAATATTGAAGGTACCGCCAATGTGGTAAACCTGTGTGTTGCCAAAAAGATCAAAAAACTTTGTTACGTAAGTAGTGTTGCGGCTTTAGGATCAAGCCTGAAAAAATCGCAGATAACTGAAAATGCTACCTGGAACCCTGAAGAAGACCATAATGATTATGCCATTTCAAAATACGGAGCTGAAATAGAAGTTTGGAGAGGCACACAGGAAGGAGTAAACACGGTGGTGGTTAACCCGGGAATTATTTTAGGGCCTGGTTTCTGGAAAGAAGCCAGCGGACAGATTTTTACACGTGTAGACAATGGATTGAAATATCACTTTCCAAAAGTTAGTGGTTTTGTAGGGGTGAATGATGTGGTAAAAGCCATGATTACTCTTATGAATTCTGATATCAAAAATGAAAAATTTATACTTGTATCAGAGAACTTGAGTTTTGAAACCGTCTTAAAAAAAACCGCAGAATCCCTTAATAAGACTCAACCTTCCAAATCATTGAAAAAATGGATGGTTAGAATGGGCTGGGCATTTCAAAAAATCGGGAGCTGGTTTGGAAGAAGAAGGCAAATTACGAAAGATTCCATCCACGGACTTTTTGAAGCTACCTATTATAACAATTCCAAGATATGTGATATTATGGAGCTAACTCCGGTAGAAAAGGTCATAAATCAAACAGCAGACATTTACAGGCAGGAAAATCCTGTTTAATCCAGGCCTGAAGAATCTACCGTTGTTGGCGATGGAGGAATAACAAGACTATCACGTAAACGGCTGTTTCTTCTTTCTTTGAAGGTTAAGGTATCTACCTCTTCCCTATCTACTCCAAGGGAATCCAAAGCCCTTAAAGAATCTTTTTTCGCCAAATTGATACTATCCTCAATTTTAACTTCTATTTCCCTTAGAGAATCGGTTTTAGTTTTTAAAACTCTGATTTTTGCCTTTACGCTATCATACATCCTGTCGTACTGGATATAATTCTCCGAATAATATTCGGTACTGCGTTCAAGCTGCAAACTATCAATTCCAAATTTATTGTAAATGTATTCTCCAGGGTTAACGCCCAGGTTTTCCATTTTGAATTTATTAAAATTCCTCGCAGCCTGCACTATGGATAATTCGGCAAGAATATCTATCATCTTAGCTTCCGGAATAAGATCCTTTGGCTTCTCCATTTTCTCCACATTCTGGCATGATCCTGCCAGAAGCAATAGAGAAAATAAAAATATAATATGCCTTCTCTTAACGATCAAATGTGAGTCTTTCAGCATTTTTAGCAAATGGCTGATGTTTAAAATTCTTGTATACCAGCCTTCCGTTTACAAAAGTATGGGTAACCCTTGATTTAAAGGTAGTTCCTTCAAATGGAGACCATCCGCATTTCGAGAAGATATTATCGGGTTGTACGGCCCATGGCGAATTAAGATCTACCATTACCAGGTCTGCTTTATATCCTTCTCTAATAAATCCTCTCTTTTCGATTTCAAATAAAATAGCAGGATTATGACATGCCTTTTCCACTATTTTTTCCAGTGAAATCTTACCCTGATGGTGCATTTGTAAAAGAGCCGGCAAAGCATGTTGAACTAAAGGCCCGCCACTAGGCGCCTTGGTATAAACATTCTTTTTTTCCTCCTTAGTATGAGGAGCATGGTCTGTAGCAAGCACATCCAGACGGTTATCTAGCAAGGCCTCTAAAAGAGCTTCCTGATCTTTCTTCGTCTTAACTGCCGGATTCCACTTAATATAAGTTCCTTTTTTAGCATAATCAGAATCATTGAACCAAAGATGATGTATACATACTTCAGCAGTAATTTTTTTATCCTTTAAGGCCTTTTTATTATTGAATAGGCTTAATTCCTTTGCAGTGGAAATATGGAAAACATGAAGTCTTGCTCCTGTCTTTTGAGCGAGTTTAACCGCTTTTGAAGAAGATTTATAACAAGCTTCTGCACTTCTTATCTTTGGATGTAATTCAATAGGAATATCTTCTCCATACTTGTCTATGCAATCCTGCAGGTTATTTTTGATAGTTTCTTCATCTTCACAATGGACAGCGATAAGTACAGGAGATTTTTTAAATATCTGTTCCAATACCTTTTCATCATCTACCAGCATATTTCCTGTAGAAGAACCTAAGAACAATTTCAGGGCCGCAACCTTTTTAGGATCGATCTTTTCTATCTCGCTCAGGTTATCGTTAGTCCCACCAAACATAAATGAATAATTCGCATAAGAGCTCTCCGCTGCGATCTTCATTTTTTCCTCATACAATTCCACTGTAGTGGTTTGAGGTAAAGTATTTGGCATTTCAATAAAGGTGGTGATTCCCCCAGCAACAGCCGCTTTAGATCCGGTTTGAATGTTCTCCTTATGAGTAAGTCCCGGTTCTCTAAAATGCACCTGGTCATCTATAAGACCCGGCAACAAATAAGTTCCTTCGGCATCATAAATAACAACATCAGGAGATTTGGCACTTATACTTTCGTCTATTTCTGAAATAATTCCGTCTTCAACAAAAACGTCACCATCCTGAATTTTACCTTCGTTTACAATCTTTGCGTTTTTAATTAAAACTTTTTTCATCAGACTTTTATCCTGTTTAACAGACTTTTCAGCTTCATTTTTATTACCCCAAAAACGGCTTCCGAAATAATCGAACCACTCATTTTGGAAGTTCCCATGGTCCTGTCGGTAAAAATAACCGGGACCTCTTTTATTTTATACTTCAGAAGATAGGCTTTGAATTTCATTTCAATTTGAAATGCATAACCTACAAACTGTATTCTATCGAGATCTATTGCTTCCAGCACCTCTCTTTTATAACATACAAATCCGGCAGTGGTATCCTGGATATCCATACCGGTAATAAATCTAACATAACGTGAAGCCAGCCAGGACATCAAAACCCTATTCATTGGCCAGTTGATCACATTTACCCCCGTAATATATCTGGAGCCTATGGCCACATCTGCTCCGTCCCTTCTACAGGTATTATATAATCTAATAAGATCATTAGGATTATGAGAAAAATCGGCATCCATTTCAAAGACGTATTCATAATCTCTTTTCAGAACCCATTTAAAGCCCTGAATGTAGGCGGTTCCCAGACCTTCCTTTCCCATTCTTTCTTCCAGAAATAAACTTTCCGGAAATTCTGCCTGCAGCGTTCTCACCCTGGTAGCGGTACCATCGGGAGAATTATCATCTACCACCAGAATATGAAATTTACGTCTCTGGGAGAACACATTTCTTATAATGCGCTCTATATTCTCAATTTCATTAAAAGTGGGTATAATAATTATCCCATTTACCATTCCCAAATCTTTTGCACAAATGTATGGAAATTAAATCTTCGAAAGTTTATGTTTTGCATACGTATTCAATGCCAATAATTTTACATTTGTAAAAATTTTTCTCATGCAGGCCATAGAAAGAATTCATGAACACCGGGACTGGATTACACTCCTCTTTATCCTTTGTTTTATTCTTCTGGCACTTGCAAAAATAAGTTATCCTCAACGTTTTGAGGAATTTATTTCTCTTTTGAACTCGGGTAAATTTATAGCCTTTAAAGGGAAAGAGAATAAAGCTTTTCATGCTTTTAACATATTATTGCTCTGCATCCAGATTCTGGCGGTATCTGTCTTTCTATTTATAACATACCAGTATTTTTTCGAATCTTCCCTGCCTCCCATTATTATATTTATAAGAATACTAACGGCATACGGCTGTCTCATTCTCTTAAAAGCCGGGGTTGAAAAAATTATAGGGAATATATTTGAGCTGGATGAAAAGATGGATTACTATCTTTTTCAGAAAATAAGTTACCGGAATTTTATCTCGTTATTCTTACTTACGGTTTCTTTATTTTTGGTTTACAGCATAGACCCAAACGCTACCCTCATTGGAATAGCAGGTGTTTTAGTAATTATTGCTAACGCTATTGCACTTTTTATTATCTATAGAAAAAATCAAACCCTACTTGGCGCTAATTGGTTCTATTTTATTTTGTACCTTTGCGCACTTGAAATTGCCCCTTATATTATTTTGTACAAGCTAATTACAATTTAAAAGGACCTAATAAAGTATTATCTATGAAAGTGAAAACAATTTTGATTTCTCAGCCAGAACCGAAGGTCGAAAACTCACCTTATTTTGAGCTGGAAGAAAAACAAAAAGTTAAAATTGATTTCATTCCTTTTATCCATGTTGAAGGTGTTCCTTCTAAAGAAGTAAGACAACAAAAAGTTGACCTTACCAACTATACTGCCATTATACTAACAAGTCGTAATGCCGTGGACCATTTCTTTAGAATTGCAGAAGAGATGAGATATAAGGTACCGGACACTCTTAAATATTTTTGTTTAAGTGAGGCCGTTGCGTATTATTTACAGAAATACGTAGTGTATAGAAAAAGAAAGATCTATGTCGGGAAAAGAACTTTTGCCGAACTGGCTCCACTGATCAAAAAGTATAAAAACGAAAAATTTCTTCTGCCTTCTTCTGACATGTTGAAGCCTGATGTTCCACGCACTCTAAACAAGCTTGGCGTAGAATGGAAAAAAGCTATTTTTTACCGAACTGTAGTGAGTGATCTTTCGCATCTTAAAGATGTAACTTATGACATTCTGGTGTTTTTTAGTCCAAGTGGAATTAAATCACTTTTTGAGAATTTTCCGGACTTCAAACAGAATAATACGAGGATTGCTGTTTTTGGAAACACAACTATCAAGGCAGCTAAAGAACACGGCCTGGTTTGTAATATTAAAGCTCCCACTCCTGAAACTCCCAGTATGACTATGGCTATCCATAAATATATATGTGAGGTAAATAAGAAATAATTACCTTTCTAATTATATTATCACATAAAAAATCCGGTCATAAGACCGGATTTTTCATTCTCAACATTTAAAACAATTTAAAAAACTATTCAATTGGTGCCCCGGCCATAATTTCTTCATTTGCATATTCTTCGTACTTGCTAAAGTTTTTTCTGAAGAAATTAGATAGCTGACTGGCTTTGCGATCGTAAGCATCCTTATCCTGCCAGGTATTTTTAGGATTTAAAATTTCAGAAGGCACTCCTTCACAATTTTTTGGCATCATAAGTCCGAATACTTC
>JAGXII010000138.1 GCA_024635735.1 Christiangramia sp.
AAGCAATCCCGAGGAGATAAAGAAAAATCTTGTTTTCCAGCTAACGGCTCCGGTAAAATGGACTCAGTCGGTTCAAAATATGATCAAGGATGGTGCCTCTGAATTTATTGAAGTAGGTCCCGGAAAAGTATTACAGGGGCTGGTTAAAAAAATTGACCGCAGCGCCGAGACTTCTTCTGCGGAAATATAAAAAATACGTTTATAAAAAAGCTATAACCACGAACGCACTAATAATATGAGTGTATTCGTGGCTATTTTTTTAATTCTGCGCTTTTCCGATTTGTCTAACTTCCCCCTCCTACATAATCGAGTTCGCTTCTTTTAAAATCGCAACATTCGCAAATAAACTAACTGTTCAGAAAATTTTTGATCGTTTCAGCGATATATTCAATTTGTTCTTCATCTAATTCCGTATGCATAGGCAGGGAAAGCACTTCTTTCACCAGTTGATTGGTCACGGGAAAATCGGCTTCCTTATACCTTTCATCGGCATATGCCTTCTGGCTGTGAAGCGGAATTGGATAGTAAATCCCAAAAGGAATCCCCTTCTCCTGAAGATGTTTCGCGAGGGCATCCCGCTTTCCGTTCTTTATTTTCAGGGTGTATTGATGATAAACATGAGTATCAAACTCGCCATCCAGTACCGGAGTTTCAACATCCTCATTGCCCTGGAACGCCTCCGTATATTTTTCGGCCGATTTTTGTCTTGCCTTATTGTATTGGTCAAGTTTTGGCAGTTTAGCCCTAAGTACCGCCGCCTGAAAACTATCCAGTCGCGAATTTACGCCCACAACATCATGATGATATCTTTCATACATTCCATGGTTTACAATTCCCCTGATCGTATGAGTAAGCTTATCATCATTGGTATAAATCGCGCCGCCATCCCCATAGCAACCAAGATTTTTAGAAGGGAAGAAAGAAGTTGCAGCTACATCTCCTATTGTTCCGGCCTTTTGAGTTTTTCCCGATTTGGAATGATAATTCGCCCCGATTGCCTGGGCATTATCCTCAATCACATATAAATTATGTTCTCTGGCGATTTCCATTATAGCATCCATATTTCCCGTTTGTCCAAATAAGTGAACGGGAACTATAGCTTTAGTGTTTGGCGTAATGGCCTTTTTAATCGCTTCAGGATCTATATTAAAAGTGTGTGGGTCCACATCTACCAATACCGGCGTAAGCTGCAATAACGCGATCACCTCAACAGTGGCAGCAAAGGTAAAATCGGCAGTGATCACCTCGTCACCCGGTTTTAAACCTAGCCCCATCATAGCGATCTGTAGCGCGTCAGTCCCGTTAGCACATGGGATTACATGTTTTACATCTAGATAATCTTCCAGCTCTTTCTGGAATGACTGAACCTGCGGTCCATTTATAAAAGCCGTGGTTTCCAGGACTTCCTGCAGGGATTCATTTACCTCGCTCTTTATTCCTTCATACTGACCCTTAAGGTCTACCATTTGAATTTTCTTCATCAATATCAAATTTATCCGGCCCTTTCATCTTCTAATAAAGGCCTTTCTTTAAAATGCCCCAAGAGGCATTTCATAACTTTTTTTTAGGCCTACGAAAATACGAAATATCACCTCTACTGCCAATCTGTTTATCAGGAAACACCTATTTTAGCAAACTCAAGTCAATCTAGTAGTGCAAAGAATTTACAACGTACTGGTTAATTTAAGCGGAATGGTTCTAAAATCGGCAGGATACTTTAGTAATAAGCTGAAGGATTTTACAGAGGGAAGGAAAGATCTTTTTACCAAACTGCAACATTCTATTGACCCCTCACAGGAATATATCTGGATCCACGCTTCTTCCCTGGGAGAATTTGAAATGGCAGTTCCTGTTATTCAAATGCTGAAGGATAAATATCCAAAAAGCAAAATAGTGGTTAGTTTTTTCTCTCCTTCCGGTTATAAAAATAAGAAACAACATCCACTGGTAGATTATTTCACTTATTTACCGCTGGATACCGAAGAGAATGCGCAGAAATTTCTGGAGATCATCAAGCCGAAAATAGCCTTTTTCATCAAATATGATTTCTGGCCAAATTTTCTATATAGCCTCAAGAATAAAGGTATCAGGACGTTTCTGGTTTCAGGAGTATTCAGAAAAGATCAGACTTTCTTTAAGACCTATGGAAAATGGATGCGAAATTCTCTTGCGGCCTTTGAACACTTTTTCGTTCAGAATGAAGAATCCGAAAGATTGCTGAAGTCTATAGGTTTTAAAAATGTGAGCATTGCCGGAGATACGAGATTTGATCGTGTTGCCAACCAGATAGAAGCCAACAACACCCTCGACTTTATTGAAGAATTCAAAAATGATCAATTATTAGTGGTGTGCGGAAGCACATGGCCTGAAGATGAAAACATCATCACAGATTATATAAACCGGCATCCGGATCTCAAAGTGATTATTGCCCCGCATGAGATAAAACCCGAAAAGATCAAAAAGTTAGAAGAAAAGATTACATCGCGGGTGGTGAAATATTCGGCCAGGGAAGGTAAAGACCTTAAAGATCACAGCGTTTTGATAATGGATACTATTGGAATGCTAGGCCGGGCCTACAGCTACGCCGATATTGCATATGTGGGCGGTGCGGCAGGCAATACCGGTTTACACAATATTCTGGAACCTGCTACTTTTGGTTTACCTATTCTTACAGGAAAAAACATCTCACGTTTTCCCGAAGCGAAAAGATTGAGGCAATTAGCCGGACTTTATACGGTTAAAAATCCCGGAGAATTTACTGAAATCATGGAAAAATTTAGAACTTCAGATGATTTTAGAAGAAAAACGGGTATGATTTCAGGTCATTTTATCAATAGCAACACCGGCGCTACCAGAATACTTTCAGATTATTTAAGCGGGGGATTGTAAGTATTTTAACACTTTTCTGCTAAAAAAGCATAAAAATATCGCTTAAGACTTAATTCATCGTAATTTCGGCCTCACAAACACTAAATAGATTTTTATGAAACGTATTTCATTTTTTGCAGGTATGCTGTTATTAATGGTTTCAACCCTTACTTCATGCCGCGACACCACTGAAAAGGAAACGGTGATAAGAGAAGTACAGGTTGAGAAAACAGTAGACACTGAAACTAAGGACAAAGAAGGAATCCTTGAAAGGACTGCTAAGGAAGTAGATAAAAAAGTTAATAAAGAGATTGATACTGTGATTCAGAATATTGGGGATGATAATTAGAAAATCTCAAGTTTTTTTTGAAGCAAATGAATTCCAGACCTTTATAAAATAGATTTATGAAAATTTTAGGAGCGTTTTAGATTATCACTAACACCTCAGGAATACATTTGTTATTATTAACACCAAAAATTTTATAGTTATGAGAAAATCAATATTAATGCTCGCAATGATATTTTCTATTGGAAGTTTTTTTACTTCCTGTAGAGAAACTGCAGAGGATAAAAATGATAATGAGATGGAAATGTCTGACGATATGGACAACATGCATGATGAAGCCGATAAAGTAGGCAATGACATCGAAAATGCAGCGGAGGACGCAGGTAATGCTGTAGAAAATGCTGCTGAAGAAACCGGACAGGCTGTGGAAAATGCAGCCGAAGAAATAGAAGGTCAAACCAATGACGACTATTAGTTCTCCTGAGTAAACCCTATAAGTAAACTAATCAACCAGAAGAACCCTTTTTTTTGCGATCAAAAAGGGTTCTTCTTATTTTTTAAAGGATTTTAATTCTCGTTTTAATTCTTCCATAGATTGCTGCAGCTCCTGAAATAATCCATTATTTGAAGGATTATCAAGGTTAAACGTTAGTTTAGAATTCACCTGCCAGATCTCCTGGATATCATGAACATTAATTTCTAATGGCAAATATTCCTCATTAAGGGAGATTAAAAGAACTTTTGAAGAATCCGGTAGTTTTTGAAGTTTCTTCACTAAAACAGAATCGTACATTACCACCACATAGACCTTGTTATTACCCGCTTCCTCTAAAGAAGGTACTGCTTTTCCCATCACCCATTCTCCAGGCCTGTAATCTGGCATCATACTATCCCCTTCAATTTGAAAACCTCTATAGGTGGCATTGCGAAACTCAGGTAAGGGAATATCGAATGCGGGCAATTGACTATACCATTCCACATCCTGCACGTTATGCGGATATCCTGCAGCAGCCTTTTGATTTACCAGAACAATATTTTCATTATCAGAACTATCTACGGTAATCACTTTAGGGCTTACATCTCCTTTGGAAACTTTTAGGTACTTCTGACCGCTTTCCCCAAAAAGCCACAATGGATTTATCCCGAACTGGCGAAGCAGTTCAGCCACTACTTTACCGGAAAGTCTGGTTCTCCCCCGCTCGATATCGGCTGTTGAATTCTTAATTCCAAGCAGCTCCGCGAATTCGGCCTGCGTAAAATTATTCTCTTCTCTTACTTCTTTAAAATGTTTGATTTCTATTGATCCAGGTGTTCCCATACATATTATAATTAGGAATAATTCCAATAATACTCAAATTTATTGGATTTTATCCTAATTAAATAAATTTTAAGAAAAAATTTTTGGTTGTCAGTAAGTATCACAATTTAATAAAGTGCATCATTCTGAACTCGTTTCAGAATCTTAAAATACTATAAATCCTCATTATAAAATGAGACCCTGAAATATCCCGATAGCTCGGGACAGGGTGACGAGATAACTATTATGACTAAACTCGGGATCTATGTAAAATTTTTAAGAATGGCTGTATTTATCCTTAAAGCCCAGTAGTCTGAGGGCGTTTAAAACCACTACAAGGGTCGAGCCTTCATGAAAAACCACGGCAATCCCGATATTAGCCCATCCGAGGATAGTTGCAGGAAGCAGCAAAGCCACTACTCCAAGACTTATCCATAAATTCTGGCGGATTATATTCTGAGCCTGACGGCTTAATGCAATGGCAAAGGGTAGTATTTCAAGTTTATCTGCCATTAGAGCAATATCGGCTGTTTCCAGGGCCACATCGCTACCCGCGGCGCCCATCGCTATCCCAACAGTACTATTGGCCATTGCCGGAGCATCATTCACTCCGTCTCCAATCATTGCGATCTTAGATTCTTCTTCTTTGAGCTGACGTATTTTCTCCACCTTTTCTTCGGGTAATAAACTACCGTAGGCCTGAGTGATGCCAATTTCTGCAGCGACGGCATCTGCCACTTCCTGATTATCACCGGTAACCATAATCATTTTAGTAATCCCGATCTTTTTAAGCAGGGCAATAGTATTTTTTGCGGCTTTTCGTGGTGTATCCATAAGGCCTACAATTCCCGTAAAGTCATTTTCACTCTGAATAAGCATTACGGTTTTACCCTCACGTTCCAGTGCTGTTACTTTAGTTTTCACTTCTTCGGGAACGCCTCCTGTTTCATTATAAAGTTCAAGATTACCCACTTTAATCTGTTTCCCATTTATGAGTCCCTGTATTCCTTTTCCCTGTACGGCTACAGTATTCTTCACTTCCGGAAAACCATTAGTAAGATTCAGCCTGGTTTTCCCGTCTCTCACGATCGCTTTTGCGAGAGGATGGTTACTGGAACTTTCCAGAGCAATAAGGGATTTGAGCATATCCTCATCGGTGATTCCATTAAGAGAAACCAGGTCTGTCATTTTCGGTTTACCTTCGGTAAGTGTTCCTGTTTTATCAAAAGCCAGGGCCGTGAGGGTGCCAAGATCCTCCAACGGTTTTCCCCCTTTGATGAGCACCCCGCCTTTTGCCGCACGGGCAATTCCGCTTAAAACCGCAGAGGGAGTGGAAATGGCCAGCGCACAGGGACTGGCTGCAACAAGTGCCGCCATGGACCTGTAGAAACTTTCCGGCCAGGTTTCATCAACCACCAGAAAAGCGAAATTTAAAAGAACTACAAGCACGAGTACGCCCGGCACATAAAACTTTTCAAATTTATCTGCCAGTAACTGGGTAGGCGACTTTTTCTCCTGGGCCTCCTGCACCATGGTAATGAGTCGGTTGAGTGTGGAGTCCTGAGCCTTTTTTATAACTTTAATATCTATAGTGCTGTCCCCGTTAATGGTCCCGGCAAAAGCCCGGTTTCGGGCGGGAATATCGGTATCTGATTCAAATACGATATTTGGATCTTCAACAGGTTCCTTATCTGCCGGAATACTCTCACCGGTAATTGGCGCCTGATTGATACTGGTACTCCCCTGGATTAAAAACCCGTCGGCACCTACTGTGGTATTCGGTTGGATTCTTATAATATCTCCAACTTTAAGGGCTTCGATCCTGGTTTCAACAAATTCATCCCCCTCTTTTCTCAAGGCCACCTTAGGAGAAATTTTGGTAAGCGACTCAATAGATTTCCGGGCTTTATCCATCGCCAGATGTTCCAGTGCATGGCCAAGGCTGAAAAGAAAAAGCAGTAATGCGCCTTCGGCCCATTTATCAAGAAATGCTGCTCCCAGCGCAGCCACCAGCATTAAAAAATCTATTTCGAATTTCAATTTGGATATTTCCCGGAAAGCTAACTTGAGTGTATAGAATCCACCAAAAGAGTAAGAGATTAAATACACTATCAGGATATATACAAAGTCAATAGAAGAAAAACGATCCAGAAGAAAACCGGTAATTAGAAAGACACCGCATAAAATTGCGAAATAAAGCTCAGTTTTTTCACCAAATATTCCTGTTTTATGGGAATCATTCTGAGGATCACAGCAGCTACTTGACATATCGAGTTTTTAATAATATAAAGCTAAGATAAACTCAAAATCGTGCAATCTTAGTGCATTAACTACCACTGCACTTATCGCAAATTCCCTTAATAACCAGATTCATATCTTCAGTGATGAAACCATCCGGTAAACTTATATGTGGAATTTTATGATCGGTTAGACAGCTGGTTTTATTGCAGGAAGTACAGTGAAAATGGAGGTGCAGGTCCTGAGAAGGACCATTCTTTATAGCATTTTCATCCAGGGCATATTTTGCCACTCCCGTACCATCATCTATTTGATGGACCAAACCTTTTTTTTCAAAGGTTTTGATGGTTCTGTACAAAGTGGTCCTTTCAGATTTATCAAAAATCGATTCAATATCGGTTAATGCCATTGCGATATTGTTCTTACCGAGAAACTTATAAATAAGTATCCTCATTGCGGTAGGACGCACCTGGTGACTCTTTAAAACCTGTTCAATTTCATTCATGAGCCGAGATCAACTGAATAGCAAATTTAGGACTTAAATGCTAAAATATTGAAACCCTGGCGAAAATACTACGTATATATAAAAGGTTATCCTGAGCAGCATTTGCAAATCGATAAGCTTTCCAACTGCAAATTTTCCTGTGCTTTGGATAGGGCAAGCGTAGCATTTGGAAAAATTCCCAGATAAATCCTTTCCAAAACGTCGGGGAGATCTTTGCAATCATCCCTATGAATCCTGATTACCCCCAGGGCATCCGGATGCTTGGCAGAATAGTAAAATTTCATGCCGCAATTTAGAATGATCCCGAACTGGCAAATAATCCGATTCAATAACTTTTTGATGTTATCACCCTAATTATGTTAAAAAATATATTCTTATTAAGAATACTTTAACTTTTAAAAGGTGCCTGGTTATTTCTCCCTTAGGAACTATACTTAAGAACAAGATATACCGATAGAAGGATGCTAATTGTCAACCAGATAAACTGAAATATTTTATAATAACTCTTAATCATCGTATTAGATTTTTAAAAGCAGACAAAGCAAAAGATAGGGGGCGACTTAATAGGGGTAAATTAAGAAAAACATATTCTCCCAAAAAAAAGGGTTTTCCCCCATTAATGAATACACGCAAAAGTATATAGAATAAAACAAAACTAGGAGCTGAGTGTTTATTAAAATCCCGGCATCAATAATACCGGGATTTCAGATGATAGTTGTATTGGAAGAATGAACCTGTTTATTTACCACCGGCCCTGTTCAATTCTTCCAGTTGGGACTGGCGGATTTCATTTTCAGGTTTTTGCTCCTCTGATTTAGGCCAGCATGTGCTTAAACCAAGCTTACTAAAAAAGACTCCATAAGGTGCTGTTAATTTTCTAAAAGAGTCTCAGGATAATAAAATTGTCCTTTAAAAATGACTTTTTCAATGGTAAGTGTATTCTCGATATCTTTCAGAGGATTCTTTTTCAGAATAACAAAATTGGCCTCCATTCCTGTTGTGAAATAATAAGTTCCATAAATTTCCTGCAAGTACTGAGCCGGATATATTGTTGCGGCTCTTAAAGCCTCGAGATTAGAAAAACCATGCTTTACCAGATTTTGCATCTCCTGATGCAAGGACAAACCAGGAATTAGGAAAGGATTGGGAAAATCGGTGCCGGCCAGCAATTTCACTTTTTGCCGTGCCATTTCCTCTAGAAACACATTGCTAAGTTCATCCATTGGGACATTCCCCTCAGCGCTATCTTTCGTTGAAAGCCACCACTTTTTCATGCCGTTATCTAGTCGTTGGAAAGATTCCGTATTCATTATTTTTTCTATTCTTTCTTTACTGGAACTGTTTTTCCAAAGAACAGAAGTGGGACAAATCCAAATGTTATTTGCCTTTATTTCACGAACCAAATCCTTTACTTTAGAAGCATCCGGATCTTTACACAATTCCGTTCCATAGTAAGCATAGTCGTCTGGAGCATCAATCTTCTTTATTTCTGAAGTGGTTACAAAAGGGCTAAAATTCTTCAGATGTTCGAAAGAAGGAGAGTGCTTATTAAAAACCTGTTTCACATCAGGCTCGGAAAGCAGCTTTAGCGGGATATGAGCAGCAACTCTGATATTATATTTCTCAGCGGCTTTTAAAAATGCAAAATATACATCTTCAGGTAGTCTTTCATAAAGTTTAATTAAGTCATACCCCTGAGATTTCTGCATTCTAACAATGGAATCTACTTTGCTCACCTCATCTGTCACGGGACCGTCGTGGGATTTTCCCCAAAGTGGCGGCGTCCCGTCTATCAAAGGACCTGCTACTTTTAGCTCGGGCCCTACTAGCAGACCTTTTGAAATACTGTCTCTCCATGTTAGAAGACCTTTGTTCCCTGCCATGACTCGAATTCGGGTGACACCATATCCAAGAAAATCTTTCAGATATCGTTTATAGTAAGGGTTCTTTGGTTGCAGATGTGCATGCATTTCAGAAAAAGAGGGCATCAAATATTTCCTGTGGCCATCTATGACAAGTGAATCTGCCAGTTGATAATCATCGAATTCTTCCTCAGAAATTAATTTTAAAATCTTACCGTTTCTCAGCAGGACTATTTTATCAGTCTGCACCTGCTCATCCTGGAGGGTGATAATCCTAAAATTCACAAGAGCCTTAATCGGGCTGGGATGACGTTCATATGCTTTCGCTGAAAGGCAAATAGTTAAAATGAGGATTTTGCAAAAAAAAGTATTCATTGATTGATTTTAGAGTTTTGATGTATTGTAAGGACTCTATCTAAAACTGATAATTACAAAAGTTACTTTCCTAAAAAATCCCGGCATCGAAGACACCGGGATTCCAGATGATAGTTGTATTGGAAGAATGAACCTGTTTATTTACCACCGGCCCTGTTCAATTCTTCCAGTTGGGACTGGCGGATTTCATTTTCCGGTTTTTCTCTGCTCAAATTATACCTTAGATTAAGACTGATGGTTCGATTACCCATGTACTGGTCTACAAAAGTGGTATTCCCGTTTACATTGGACGCACCCGTTACCTGCATGGTCTTGAAAATATCATCAGCACTAAGCGTAACATTCAATCTATCATCCAAAAAGCTTTTCTTAATTCCGAGATCAATTCCATAGCGGCTTTCAATTCTGTAAAGGTTATAAACTACCGGACCTTGGTAACGTGCATTCAACTCCACACTAAGATCCAAGGGGAGATTGAATCGCTGCGTACTCTGCAACATATAGAAAAACTGTTTGTTCTCAACACTGGTATTGCTTACGTTAATATTATAGCGCTGGTCTGATAAAACTACCGTATTGGTCATGTTCCATTCAGGAATAATCTTGAAAGGCGCTACGATGGTAGCCGTAAAACTCTTATAACTCTCGCTATTTCTAATGGCAAATGCAGTCTCATTAGTTTCAGGATCCTGGATAGGCACCTCTCCAATAAAATTCTCTGCCACATCATAACCCAGCATCAGGTTATATTTTTTGAAAAAGGTTTGAGTTACCTGAAAGGAATTATTGATCTGCGGGTTTAGATCTGGATTACCACTTACGTAAGTGTATGGATCTATATAGAAAATGAAAGGATTCAGGCGCTCATAATCGGGACGCAGGATTCTTCTGTTAAAAGCATAATTCACTTTATAGTTATCGCTCACATTCTGATCTATACTTACCGAAGGAAAAAACTCAAGGTATTTCCTGTTTTTAGTCTCATTCATGGTAACCGAAACTCCTTTAGCCACAGTTTCCTCTGCACGCAATCCGGCATTGAAACTCCAGGTCTCATTCAATTTACTGCTAAAGCTTGCATAAGCCGCATAAATATTCTCCTCATAGCGAAACTGATTACTTCTGGAAGGATCCAGGCTTCTGCCTCCCTCTTCTTCGATGAAAAAATTAAGATCACTGTCAGAAACCACATCACTCGCCTTTAATCCCATTTCCAGATGTGAAAATTCTGATAACGGCATACTAAAGTCTAAACGGGCAGAAAGAATCTTATAATCTGAAACGCTATTGCTAAAAAGCAGCTCATTTCTTATTTCGTCAGATTGCTGAGAAATATACGTATTATCAAAGCTGGAATTCGATTCTTTATTTAAAGCCACATAATCTAAATTGGCCTTCAGGCTGGTACCGGTGGTATCCAGTTTTCCTTCATAGTGCACATTTAATCTTCCATTTCCAAATTTCTCACGAATGTTATTCAGGGCTACGATATCTGTATTTTCGTCATTTAAATAATCCTCTACCACCCCCGCAGAGTTCCAGTCGTTATTCAAATCCTGATAAGAAAGATCGGCCATTATCCCTATCGTATTGTTTTCGTCAATAGAAAAATCGGTTCCAAGTCTAAGGGATGGAGAAAGCTTTTGTCTGCTGTCTTTCGCATTCTGGGCAAGAAAAGCCGACTTTTCACCGTCAAGTACAAAGCCACGGGTCATATATTGATCCCTGTATCTACCGCTCCTTCTAAGATCGGCATTGAAAAATGAATTCCATTTGCCTTTTTTATAACTAAGATTCACCCCTGCATTATAGCCTATGATCTGGTTATACTCATAGCCGGCATTTACACTACCGTTAAGTCCGCTAAGCGTGTTTTTCTTAAGGTGAATGTTAAGTATTCCCGCACTTCCTTCAGCATCATACTTCGCAGAAGGATTGGTAATCACCTCTATGCTTTCGATATTTTCAGCCGACATACCTTCCAGAAGAGTTTTTAATTCTTCGCTGGAAAGATAAGTTAGCCGGTCGTCTATCATAATAGAAACACCGTCCTTACCATTCAGTTTAAAATTGCCATCCTGGTCTACAAGAACGCCCGGTGCACGGGACAACACTTCAAATGCAGTACTACCCGCCGCCAGGGCAGTTCCTTCCACTCGTACATTAAGGTTTCCGCCTTTCATTTCCACCTTTGGTCTCCAGGTCTCGATCATTACCTCGTTAAGCATGGTAGATTCTTCTTTTATAGTAACAGCCCCAAAATCCCGGCTATTGTTGGACTCCTCTATTTTAAACCTAATACTAAATGTTGAGGAATATCCAATTGCGCTAAATCTGAGAAAGTAATCGCCGGGTTTGGGTGCCTTAATTTTAAAATTTCCATCCATATCGGTTGTAGAACCGGTTACTACGGTAGAATCGGGTAACTTCATTACCGCCACTGTTGCGAAAGGAACAGTAACCTCCTCCTGATCGAGAAGGCTACCTTTTAAAATCCCTTCCTGGGCTAAAGCAAATTGACTAAGTAAAAAACTTAGTAAAAACAGATTGATTTTTAAATACAACTTCATCATGTTCGTTTTTTGATTAATAATTGATTGATGACACAAATATGAAGCGACTGGCGGCTTCAGGAAACCGAAAAAAGATGAAACGGGAAGTAAGCTGGATGAAAATGGATAAGAGAAAGATGAAATGGAAAAGGAATTCCTGAAAATTGACAACATTGCTATTATAAATATCAGGGCTAATGAAAAGTAGAATACCAGGAGGAAAATGAATTTATTTTATAATTTATGTATATCCGTTTTTAGTCATAATAGTTATCTCGTCACCCTGAATTTATTTCAGGGTCTCATTATATAATGAGGATTTATAGTATTTTAAGATTCTGAAACAAGTTTAGAATGACGCACTTTATTAAATTATAATACTTTAAGGACAATCAATATAATTTTACATGGCAGGAAAATTAAAAAGCATCAAAGAAGGTATTTCAGATAAGGATTCCATTTCCGCACAAAAGTGGCGTTCCAGGCTTTCCATTCTTTTGGAGAAAACAGGAATTGCGGCCTTGACCACAGTTATAGTTTTTCTGGTAGTAGTTTATATGAATACCGGAAGTCTGAATATTTTTACCAGGGGAGCTCTTATTGAAATGAGCCTGGCCTTCTGTTTTCTTCTGGCCCTTTTCTGGTCCCATCGAAAAGTTTCAAATCTCTTTAATAAACATCTAAAGACCCAGAATTCAATTCCAAAAGCGATTTTAGAGATGCTAACGATTATAATAATTACCCTGGTGATCTATACCATCACTAATTTTATTCCCTTATTATTAATATTTTCGGCTGATGCTATTCTACCGGTAAGGCTCAGAACGGCGTATATTGTTAGTGCCATTATATCTCTTTTCTTTTATTATTTCGTGGAAAGGGAAAAGAACAAAAAGAAGCTACAGGCAGAAATGCTTAATTCGGCAAGGCTGCAAAAGGAGAGTTTCCAGGCTCAGCTTGAAGGACTTAAAAACCAGGTGAATCCGCATTTTTTATTCAATAGCCTTAACGTGCTTGGATCGCTTATCCATAAAGATCAGGATCAGGCTGTTGAATTCACACGGCGACTTTCAGATCTGTACCGCTCATTTTTAGATAACAGCAATGAACCTCTGATACTCCTGGAAAAGGAGCTGGATATTGTAAACTCCTATATATATCTTTTAAAGGTTCGCTTTGGGAAATCTGTAGAGTTTTTTTTCAATATTAAACCTGAGTCTAAAAAGAAATACCTGCCACCGGGATCTTTGCAAATGCTTATTGAGAATGTCATAAAACATAATGGATCTACTAGTAATAAACCTCTTCTCATTCATATAAGCTCTGATAAAGACTTTCTTGAAGTGAAAAACCAATTACAACCACGAAGGGAAAAAGTAAGATCTACCAGAACCGGACTTAAAAATATTGAAAGCAGATACCTTTTTCTCACTGATAAGCTTCCGGAATTCACTAAAACTGAAATTGAATTTATTGCTAAACTACCTTTATTAAAAGTCGAGGATTATGAACATAGTAATCATTGAAGACGAGTTATTTGCTGCAGATGCGCTTGAAAGTCTCATAATGGGACTGCGTCCCGGGACTAAAATACTTAACAGAATTGAGTCTGTTGAAGATGCCATAGGATGGTTTGAAGAGAATGATCATCCCGATCTTATCTTTTGCGATATTCACCTTTCTGATGGCAGTAGTTTCGAGATTTTCAGGGAAATTGAAATTAAATGTCCGGTAATCTTTACCACCGCCTTTCACGAATATGCGATTGAAGCTTTTAAAGTAAACAGTGTGGATTACCTGTTAAAGCCTATAAAAAAGGAGGATCTGAAAAAATCGATCCGGAAATATGAAGAACTTCAGCAGAGTGTTTTGAGTGAGGAAATGCAAAATCTTAAAAACCTGCTCGAAAGCAAAAACCTATCGGAAAAACAGGAAAAAAAATCGAGGTTCATGGTAAAAAGCGGACAAAGTATCCAGGCGATTCCCAGCGATAAAGTCGCTTATTTCCTGGCGGAAGAGGGAGTGGTGCTGCTGGTGACCTTTGATGGAAAGCGCTTTGTAGTTAATTACACGCTGGACGAATTAGAAAATTTACTGGATGAAGTGAAATTTTTCAGGGCGAACAGGCAAATCCTTACCAATATTGAGGCAGTGCATAAGGTTAACCCATATTTTAAGGGCAGGCTACAGCTTGTTTTAAAACCTGCCACGAAGGAAGACCCTATTATAAGCAGCGGGAAATCTTCAAAATTTAAGGAATGGCTTGATCTTTAAAGTCTCAGAAAAGACAGGTTTCTTAAAAACCCTTTAGCTGAAACATCCAGAATCCAATAATGAGCACCAGCGAAATAAACATTCCGCTGAAGATTAACATAAGGCCGCGATTTTCTACACGAATACTGTCTATCTCCTGCTCGATGAATTTTTTTTCATTCTCGTCAAGGTGAAGGTAATGCTGCACCCCTATCCGGTTGGCTATTTTACCTTTTGAGGTTAGCCGAAGCTCTCCTCTTCTATTAATAGTAATCAATTCCTTCTCTCTAAGAGTATTAATATAGTTCACCGATGTATCCCTGCGTAATTCAGAAACCATCATACCTTCATTCAGAGTTTTCGAGATGTGAGTCGTATTTTCCATATTAACATTTCCTTAACTTATCTTAACACTAATTTAGGAAAATTACTTTTAACGTCAAAATTTTCTTTTCAACCAGTTTTAAGCACCGGAAATTCTACGGAAAATAAGATCAAAACAGGACTTAAATATCCTTTATGTATATCCGTTTTTAGTCATAATAGTTATCTCGTCACCCTGTCCCGATAGCTCCTATGTTTGCTTTTGGAATAAATTTTTAGTTTTACAAATATAAGTGAAAGAGGATAAGAGTCAACCGATGGCTAGATAATCATAA
>JAGXII010000139.1 GCA_024635735.1 Christiangramia sp.
CGGTAGTAGCCGAAGCCATTGGGTTTGATGTTTATTACTATGATCTGGTTGAAAAACTGGCTTTGGGGAACGCGACTAAATGTAATAGTCTTAAGGAGCTTTTTGAAACGGTAGATATCGTTACTCTTCACGTTGATGGGCGGCCATCAAATGAGAAAATGATAGGGGACAGGGAATTTAGCTGGATGACAAAAGGTTCCATTTTTCTGAATCTTGCCCGCGGACAGGTTGTAGATGTGAATGCACTTAAAAAGCATATAGAATCTGGAAGAATTACGGGTGCAGGAGTGGATGTTTTTCCAAAAGAACCTAAAACAAATCAGGAAACTTTTGAGTCGGCCTTACGCGGCCTTCCAAACCTGATTCTTACTCCTCATATTGGCGGAAGCACTGAAGAAGCTCAGGTGAATATTGGAAATTTCGTACCCGGAAAGATTATCAATTATATCAATACCGGTGGTACCACAAACTCTGTGAATTTTCCTAATTTACAGTTACCAACACTGGAAAATGCTCACAGGCTCATTCATATTCACCATAATAAACCTGGGATTATTGCCCATATTAACAGGATCCTGGCTTCTCACGATATTAATATTGTGGGGCAGTATTTAAAGACAAATGAAACCGTAGGATACGTGATTACCGATATTGACAAGGCTTACCCTGCCGAGGTAATAAAGGATCTAAAAGAGATACAGGGAACTATAAAATTCAGAGTGCTTTATTAAGCTTCTGGACTTTAAATTAAAATTAGAATAACCGACCAACATTAAAATTATGAATATTCCGGAAGAATTCAGGATCAACGAACAGCTGCACCAGCAAACATATCTTTCTAATGGAGAGCTGATAAAATGGGAAGGAAAAACTGATGAGGTTCATTCTACGATTTCCTCAAATGATGACCAATATGAGCCAACATTGCTGGGAACTGTTCCGCATATGGATAAAGAAACAGCTCTGAAGGTTTTAGATTCCGCATGTGACGCGTATGCTAAAGGACAGGGAGACTGGCCTACCATGAAGGTTGCCGACAGGATCGCCTGTATGGAGAATTTTGTTAGGCAAATGAAGGAGCAGCGTGAAGTTGTGGTGAAATATCTAATGTGGGAAATCGGTAAAAATCTGCCGGATTCCAGAAAAGAATTTGACCGTACCGTGGAATATATTAACGATACGATTGAAGATTATAAACAGCTGGATAGAAATTCGGCTAAATTTCAGGAAAAGGATGGTGTTTATGCGCATATAAGACGAGGTCCGCTTGGTGTTGTGTTATGTCTCGGACCTTATAATTATCCCCTTAACGAGACATTTGCTTTATTGATTCCGGCTTTGATCATGGGTAATACTGTGGTATTCAAACCTGCGAAGCATGGTGTTCTTTTGCTGTCTCCGCTACTGGAAGCATTCAGAAGTTCATTTCCTGCGGGAGTCGTAAATGTGATCTACGGAAGGGGAAGGGAAGTTGCCGCTCCAATTATGCAAACCGGAAGAATTGACGTACTCGCGCTTATAGGAAACAGTAAATCGGCCATTGCCTTACAGGATCAACATCCGTACAAAAACAGACTTAGACTTGTTCTTGGGCTGGAAGCGAAGAATCCTGGAATTATTTTGCCTGATGCAGATCTTGATCTGGCAATCGAAGAATGCATTTCCGGAACACTTTCCTTCAATGGTCAGCGATGTACGGCATTAAAGATTCTTTACGTTCACGAGGAAGTTCAGGAAGAATTCAATAAACGATTTGCGAAACGAGTAGATGAAATTAAGTTTGGGAATCCCTGGAATGAAGGCGTTATGCTTACTCCGCTACCTGAACCTGGTAAACCACAATATATTCAGGAGCTTATTGACGATGCTATCGAAAAAGGAGCTGAAATAATTAATGAGCGTGGAGGCGCGACTTCTGAAAATTATATTTTCCCGGCTGTTTTATTTCCTGTGACTGAAGACATGAGGGTATATAAAGAAGAACAATTTGGACCGGTAATTCCTGTGAAGCCTTTTAATTCTATTGAAAAATTACTTGATGAGATCGCCGATTCTAATTATGGGCAGCAGGTGAGTCTCTTCGGAACCGGAATCGATAAGATCGCACCTCTTATAGATACTCTTGTAAACCTGGTTTGTCGTGTAAACCTGAACAGCTCCTGTCAGCGTGGACCAGATGTATTTCCTTTTACCGGAAGAAAAGATTCGGCAGTTGGAACCCTTAGCGTTCACGACGCGCTGCGATCGTTCTCTATTAGGACTTTCGTAGCCAGTAAAGACAAGGCATACAACAATGAAATCTTAAGAAAATTACTGGATAGTAAGAGTTCCAATTTTGTGAGTACAGATTATATTCTGTAATATTTTTTCCGAAGCCAGAACGATACTTTTACCAGCAGGATAAGAGCCGGAACTTCTACTAGAGGTCCAATAACTCCTGCGAAAGCCTGTCCGCTATTCAATCCAAATACGGCTATGGCCACAGCGATCGCCAGTTCAAAGTTATTACCTGCGGCGGTGAAAGAAACAGAAGTGTTTTTTTCATAAGAAGCACCGGTAAATTTGCTTAGGAAAAAGCCCATTAGATACATTATTACAAAATAGATCAACAGCGGAACAGCAATTCTAATTACGTCCAGTGGAATTTTTATGATAAGTTCTCCCTTTAGAGAAAACATTAATACGATCGTAAAAAGAAGCGCGATTAAACTCAATGGAGATATTGCCGGTATAAAATGATCCTCATACCAGGTTTCGCCTTTTGCCTTCACCAGAATTAATCTACTCAGGATGCCCAGAAGAAAGGGTATTCCAAGATATATTAGAACACTTTCGGCAATTGTCTTTATGGAAATATCAACAATGGCCGATTCGAAACCGAAAAGAGGAGGGAGTTTCGTGATAAAAAGCCAGGCATAAAAGCTATAAGCAAATACCTGGAAGATACTATTCAGAGCTACCAGAGCCGCGGCATATTCTGAACTTCCTTCAGCAAGATCATTCCATACCAGAACCATCGCGATGCAGCGGGCGAGACCTATTAAAATAAGCCCTACCATATATTCAGGATAATCCTGGAGAAAAATAAGGGCCAGGAAAAACATCAGTAAGGGCCCAATGATCCAGTTTAGGAATAAAGAAACTCCAAGAATCTTCAGATCTTTAAATACGCGTGGTAACAGACTGTATTTTACCTTTGCTAAAGGTGGGTACATCATTAATATAAGGCCAATGGCGATGGGAATATTTGTAGTCCCCGAGCTATAGGAATTTATATAATCTGATATTCCGGGATATAACCATCCTGTGAACACTCCGATAACCATGGACAAAAAGATCCATAGAGTGAGATTTTTATTTAGAAAACCTAACTTTTTATTCATCGCAAACTTGTAAAAAAACATAATACATTTCCGAACCGATCTGGTCGTTTCTTTCGTCATATTTTTCGGCTTCCCACTTGGTACCGTCAAATTCTTTGGGATCCTGATAATCCAAGGCAATCCTGGCATCACAACCAGGAATGAACGGGCAGTTCTCATCTGCATGTGAACAGGTCATTATCGCGGCGAAATCTGACTTTGGATTCGCCTGATCATCATAAAGCTTAGAATAAAATATTAACGGCTTTTTATTGTCGGCGTATTTGAGGCTTACCAGCGGATTCTTTCCTTTTCCAACTTCCAATCTGAAACCTGTCCTTTTTAATGCGGCAATGGCATTTGGATGAAAGGCTGTGACTTCGGTACCTCCGGAAAAACATACTGTAGATATATCACAGTATAACGCAATTATCTGTGCCCAAACCTGTGCCAGCTGGCTGCGCCGGGAATTGTGAGTGCAAATAAAATTAAGCTTTACCGGTTGTTTTGAATTTATTTTATCGCTGATATAATCAATCAAAGGCTTTAAAACTTCTTTCCTCCCGGCAGAAATAGGAAGTGATTTAAAATGCTCAATTTTAGAATTAAATTCAGGAAAGAAGAAGGTTGATTTCATACTTTAATAATTTTAGCAACAACCGGAACCGGGAGCCCAAGCAGCCTTCTGCAATTCAGAAAGCCTGCGTTTTGGTTTTTCTTCAGGAATTCCACATTTATCTTTTGCAAGACAATTAGTTTTGGTCGCAACAAGTAGAAAAATCTCTCCATTAAAGTCAAGCTCATATTTACTAATACTGTCTAACTGATATTCGACCTCAATCTGACTGTCTTTTAAACTCAGTTGTTCTTTAGCAAGATCTATAATTTTCATAATCTTCTCTGGATGCAACCTGTGATCATAATCATTCGCTTCAAAAAGTTGAAAAGAGATTTTTTCTTCATTTCTTAAAGTACCTCCGCAGTCAATAAATTTCCTAGTGATTTTTCCAATTTCGGTAAGATGAAAATGCTTGGGAACAATTCTTCCATCTGGCAATTCAAAATTTATTTCAGTAAGTCCGGAAAGGTGTTTTGTAAATTCTGAAAGTTTCATAACTCTTTTATTTTAATCGTATTATTGCGATGATTGGATGTAATTTTTTTTAACAGCATTCCTCAGGAAGATCTTTTTGGATCTTATCGAACATTCCATTAAAAAGTTGTTGTACCTGATCCCATTTTTTAGGATTGATGCAATAACTTACCGATACCCCTTCAATGTTTCCCTGAATCAATCCGGCGTTTTTAAGCTCCCTTAGATGCTGACTTATAGTCGCCTGTGCCAGCCCAAGTTCGTGCACAAGATCACCGTTAATACATTTATTTGCTTTAAGCAAATATTGTAAAATAGCTATTCGGGCAGGATGTGCAAAAGCTTTAGCCAGGCTGGCCATCTGATTTTGCTCCTCACTGAAGAGATTGGTTTTGGTTACTCCCATCAATTAATCATTATATTGCAATATTACGATAAAAGAAATTTTCTTCAAAATTACATCAGTATTCTTTTTCCTCCATTGGCTGCCGACTCTTTTATTTTCTCCACGATTGCGATATCTTTCAAGCCTTCTTCACCGGGGACCATTACATTTTGATCGTTTATAATAGCGAGTGCATCATCATCCATTTGGACAGCCTGCTGATTTTTTCCCATGGGACTAAGTATTTTTCCATCGCTGGTTTTTCCCTGTACTCCGGAGTAAGCCTGCATTGGTCGCAGGTAATACCAGCCGTTTTTGCAGTTTACCTCTAAGTTATTCAGGTTTTCACCAAAACTTGTTTTGCCGTCTACTACAATTCCGTTGGGAAATTCCATTTTAAATCGGGTGGTTTCATCTACTTCATCAAAGATTTGCGGCCTTCTGGTAGATTGTGTGGCACTGACGGCTAAAGGCTCCAGTCCTGTTGAATACCTTGCGGCGTTTATTGTATAAACCCCCATATCGTATATAGCTCCTCCACCCATTTCTTTTTTAAGTTTCCAGGGGTTTATGGTGCCTCCGTTATAACCGGCTTCCGAGATTGCATTTTTAATAGGTCCATAAGGCTGTGTTTGGGCCCATTTCATTATTTGCTGAGTATTTTTCTCATGTTGCATGCGATATCCAATGGAAAGTTTCATCTTGTTTTTGTTACAGGCATCAATGATTTGCTGACATTCCTTAGCGGTTCTGGCCATTGGTTTTTCGCACCATACATGTTTTCCAGTATTAGCCGCCTGAATTGCATATTTTGCATGTAAACCAGTTGGAACAACGATGTAGATTACATCAATGTCATCATTGTTAGCTATTTCATGCATATTTTCATAATCGTAAATATTGGAATCTTTTATTCCATATTTTCTCTGCCAGACAGGGATCTTCTCAGGGCTTCCTGTAACAATTCCTCTTAATTCACAATAATCTGTTAGCTGAAGGGCAGGAGCGAGAAGATCTGTACTGTAATATCCAAGGCCTACAAGGGCTACTCCCAGTTTTTTCTGAGGAAATATAGAAAAGTTGGAAGAAAAGGGTAAAATAGATGCGGAAAGGAATAATCCGGATTTCTTTATAAAACTTCGTCTGTTTTCCATGAGATGATTTTTTTTATAAGTTACTCATTTTCTAAAACTTTGCTCAAATAGAAAAGGCCGGTTGTTATTACTTTTTATCAAATCCAGAATTGGTCAGCTTATAATAACCTGTTAATTATTCTGAAAAATTTAAGCTAAAAGAATCCATCATTCTTAAAAACGGTTAATTATAAAATTGTCAACAAAGCATTAACGCTTTATTGGCAGCTCACGGCTTAGGTTGTAAGTAATTTCACACAAGCAACCTAACTACTATTAATGATGAAACGCTTAAATAAATTTAGAGAACTTTCTATTTTCCTATTTTGTAGTTTCCTTTTTATCTCATGTAATCCTAATCCTAAAATAACCGATTCCATGGAGGAGCCCGTGATTTCCATGCGCAACCCGGTTGTTAAGAAGGAACCAAGAATATACAGAGAGGAAATCAAATATCATATCGATTCTCTTGATTCTTCTAAAGAACTGGATAGCCTAATGCAGCAATATACCGATGATCAAATAAAAGCTATACTTGCTTTGAACCGTATAGAGAAGAGACGCCTGCGCCCTAATACCGAAATCGTAATCCCTGAATGTGCATCTTCAGAATTTAATACATATAGTCCGTTTCCTGAGAACATCAACTTTTTACAGTGTATCCCTAAAACAGTACTGATTTCACAACGGGTGCAGGCATTTGCTTTATATGAAAACGGAAACTTAATTAAATGGGGACCCGTGAGTACAGGAAAGGGAGCGACCAGAACGCCTAATGGTTTGAATTATGGGAATTATAAGGCTAAACGTAAGATTAGTACTGTAGATGAATCCTGGATTATGCCTTACTATTTCAATTTTATGAATTATGAAGGTATTGGTACTCATGAATATTCCTTACCGGGTTATCCTGCAAGTCATGGGTGCGTGAGAATGTACCGCGAAGATGCAAAGTTTATTTATGACTGGGCAGATATGTGGGAGATTGATCATGGTAAAGTCGTTAAGAACGGAACTCCTTTTATGACTTTTGGGGAGTATGATTATAAGGCCGGGAAGCCATGGCACAATCTTTCTCAGGATATGAAGGCAAACGATATAAAACAGGAGGAGATCCAAACGCTCGAGGATTATTTAATAAAATATCAGCAGGATTCCAGAAATTTTGAAAAAAGTATTCCTAAAGAGAACTCAAAGCTTGCTGCTTCTTAATCCGTCAAATTTGGTTATTTTAGGAGTAAATTAAAATTTATGGGGAACTCAGTTTTAAAATTAGTCACGCTTATTATATGTTTTTTCTTTTTCCAGAATATAAAGGCTCAGGAAACACATCTTATGATAAGGGCCAAAGCAAAGGACGCTAAGTTTATTGGGTCCTCAATTGGAGGTGCAAGGATCCTGGTTAAAAATTCGCTCACAGGTGAAATCCTTGCCGAAGGAACCACCAGGGGAAGTACCGGGAATACCGATAAGATTATGAAGCAGGACTGGAAGCGCGGGAAAAATCTTTCTGAAGAAAATACCGCGGGATTTGAGGCTGTTTTAAATATTGAAAACCCTCTTTTTGTAACTATAGAGGCCTACGCGCCTTTTAATAAAAAGCAGGCCCGTGTGATGAGCAGTACTCAAATGTGGGTAATTCCGGGTAAAGATATATCAGGTGATGGAGTAGTGCTGGAAATACCCGGTTTTACAGTAGATATTATTTCTCCGCAGACGCATGAACGCATTTCAGAAGATACCGAGGTTGAAATAATGGCAAATATTGTTATGATGTGTGGATGCCCGGTTACCGAAAATGGTATATGGGATTCCACTCAATATGAAATAAAAGCCTTGCTCACCAGTGAAGATGGTAAAACCTCTGAAGTGAAATTGAACGCGACCGATAAGGCCAGCACATTTAGCGCGAAAACTAAACTTTCAAAGGGTCTCTATGAAGTTCTGGTTTATGCTTTTGATCCGGTTTCTGGAAATATAGGAGTAGATAAGACAAATATTATAGTTAGCCAGGACTAATCTTCCAATAATCCCAGAGCCTTAATAGTATCAAGTACTCCATTGTTATTGTTATCTAACCGGGTGGTATAATTACTTGCTTCCTTTATTTCAGGATGCGCATTTTTCATGGCATAACTGTACTTTGCGACCTTCATCATTTCCAGATCGTTAAGGTAATCTCCAAAAACCAGGGTCTCATCGGGACTGATACCCATTTCTCTTTGAACCCCCTGAATAGCATTTCCTTTATTTGCATCCAGTGCGGTAATATCAATAAATACCTTGGCTGCAATTGCCACCTTATACCTGTCAGTATAATTCACAAAGTGTGGAAAGGTATGATCTTCCACTCCGTTAAAGTTACATAAAGTTACTTTTAGAATAGTATCCTCGACTTTAGTAAGATCTTCCACAATCGTGAGGCGTTCATAAAATTTAGAAATTTCATTTATAAAAGCCTTATCATCAGTTTCAACATAAGCTGATTCTTTTCCGCACAGTACAAGATGAGTATGATCCAGTTTACGCCCCATTTCCAGAAATTCTATTGCTGATTCCCTTTCCAAAGGATTTATATATAACTCCTTGCCTTTATAGGAAACATAGGTTCCGTTTTCGGCAAAGAACATAGTTCTGTCTTTAATTCTATCAAATTTTGCTTCAAGATTATAAAACTGTCGGCCGCTGGCAATTGAAAATAAAATGCCTTTGTCTATAAGTTTCTTCTCTATTTCCCAGAAATCAGGATGTAGCTCATGATTATCATTCAAAAGCGTTCCATCCATATCTGTAACTATCAGTTTTATCATCATTCAAAATTTGAAAAATCAAAAGTACAGGAATGGATATAGATGGATATTAAATCAGCATTATTTTTTCAATTTTACGATAGGTTTCAATTATCGTAAAGAAATTATTTTGTGATAGAAACATAGACTACAGCATCTTACATCGTAGTACTCTGGAAGATTACCGCATCTATAATTCCGCTGAAAATGGCCATAATCACAGCTAACAAAATAGATGAACCAAAACCATTTGTTTTAAAATCATCACTTAGTTTATCTGCAACTTCAATAATAATAGCGTAGGCGATAATTCGGGTTATAAATCCGAGTCCAAGGAAATAGAGGATTCCCAGGGTTGCAATATTTAAAATTACAGCAAGCAGCCAGCTTAACAGAAAACTGAGAATAGCAATAATAAATGCAACGACTACGGCCGATTTAAATCCTTTGAGTTGCACACTTGGCATTAGGCGGGCGACGATAAGAAGAATAATAGCATCTACAACCAGATGAACGATCCATTGTAACATAAAATGCTGATTTAGAAGGTTAGAAGTCTTACTAAGATAGCAAAAAAAAGAATGTTGTGTTATTTATCCTTGTCGGGCAGCCTTTGTTTAAGGGTAGTGGGTTTCTTTTTAAGTAAGACTTCCCAAAGGGCTTTAAAGTTGGCAAGCTTTTCCCGTTGCTTTAAACGGTACTCTGTCTGGTAGGCTCTTTGATCTGCGGCAAATCCCTTATAATTTAAATCTAAATGATTTGCTATAAAAAGTGCTCGGGGTAAATGAAATCGCTGTGTTACTACAACGGCATTATTAATATTAAATAATTTACCGGCCCGGTACATACTATCATAAGTGTCCAACCCCGCATGATCTGCAGTAATTACCGATTGGTCTATTCCCTGTTCTTCCAGATAATTTACCATAGCCGATACTTCATTATAATCTTCGCTGCGGTGATCTCCTGTGACCAGGAAATTTTTTACTTTTCCTGTTTTATAGAGCATTATGGCGGTATCTACTCTGTCTTTTAGAATGGGGGAGAGCTTTCCATTAGCATGAACACTTGCTCCCAGAACAATAACTGTATTCACTGGCTCAAGCTTATCAATATCAGTATAGATAAGACTGGCAGTTTGCCTTTGGAATATGGATTCTACGCCAAGTACGGCAAAAATTACCAGCACAAGACCAATGACAAAAGACAGAATGAATTTTTTAAGCCGCCTCATGAATTATCAAACAATTTTAAACCGAAGATAGCCATAATAATTGGATGTATTAAGATAATCTATGCCCTAACGCTGCACTGGAATTAGACATTGTGTAACTTTGTAAAATATTATATTTACAAAATATGAGTAATATAAAAGCTTTAAACTGGAGGTATGCTACCAAGAAATTTGACAATACTAAAATGTTGCCTGATGAGAAAATAGAAATTCTCAAGCATACGTTTAATCTTACCGCGACTTCTTATGGATTGCAGCCGCTAAAAATGGTTATTATCGCTAATAAGGAACTTCAGAAAGAATTAAGAACCTATTCTTACAATCAACAACAAGTTGATACGGCTTCTCATGTTTTGGTAATATGTATAGAAAAAGAAGTTGATGAGAACTTTATTAAAGACTACTTCAAAAGAGAAAAACACATAAGGGAAACTCCGGAAAAAATCACTAAGCCTTTTGAAGAATTCCTGGTAGGTGATTTTAAGGCTAAAGCAAAAGAAGAAATTGAAGCCTGGGCTATTAATCAGGCTTATTTAGCGCTGGGCACTTTACTCACCGTATGTGCAACCGAGGAAATTGATGCCTGTCCCATGGAAGGTTTTGAACCTGAAAAATATGATATTGCTCTAAACCTGGATGCTAGAAATCTTAAATCTGTATTGGTGCTGCCAGTAGGGTACAGGGCAGAGGATGATATGTTTTCTAAATTTAAAAAGGTGCGCAGACCTCTTGAAGAGGTGATTATTGAAGTTGATTAATAATTAACGTATTCGGTAATTTCGAGTCCGTAGCCTATCATTCCAACTCTTTTTGTTTGCCTGCTGTTTGAAAGAAGTTTGATTTTATGAACTTCCAGATCATGTAAAATCTGGGCTCCAATCCCAAAATCTTTATTGTCCATATTAATAGGAGGAGCCTTTACCTGTCCTTTTTTCTGACCTTCTCTTAGTTGTGAAAGTCTGCTCAACAGATTAAGCGATTGAGAAGCGGGATTAATGAAAACGATCGCGCCTCGGCCTTCTTCGTTAAGAACTCTAAACATACTGTCCAGTTTCTTATCGGCATCATTGGTTAAGGTGCCAAGAATATCATTGTTGATAAGGGTTGAATTTACGCGGACTAATACTTCTTCACTTGGTTTCCAGTGTCCTTTTGTAAGAGCTATATGAACCTGGGAATTGGTAGTTTGCTTATAGGCCCGAAGACGAAAATTTCCAAAACGTGTATTTATTTCGAAATCTTCTTTTTTCTCAATCAGTGAATCATGTTGCATACGGTAGGCAACAAGATCTTCGATAGAGACAATCTTCAGGTCAAATTTCCTGGCGACTTCCATTAGCTGTGGTAACCTGGCCATGGTACCGTCTTCGTTCATAATTTCAACGATAACTCCTGCAGGTTCAAAACCAGCGAGACGAGCAAAATCGATAGCAGCTTCGGTATGACCTGTTCGGCGAAGTACACCGCCATCTTTTGCTTTTAAGGGAAATATATGTCCCGGCCTGTTGAGGTCATGAGGTTTGGTTTCAGGATTAATCAGGGATTTAATGGTTTTTGCCCTGTCGGCTGCCGAAATTCCGGTAGTCACTCCTTTTCCTCTAAGATCAACAGAAATAGTGAATGCCGTTTCCAGAGGATCGGTATTATTCCCCACCATCATATCCAGCTTCAGTTCATTACAACGAGGCTCTGTAAGTGGAGCGCAGATAAGACCCCGGCCGTGAGTGGCCATGAAATTGATCATTTCGGGAGTAACTTTTTCGGCTGCAGCCAGGAAATCACCTTCATTTTCACGGTCAATATCATCTACCACGATAATTATCTTACCGTTTCTGATATCGTCTATAGCTTCCTGAATGCTATCCAGTTTTACCGAATACTGATTGTTTTTAACCTGGGCCATAAATCTGTGTTTCTGGCTGCAAAGATATTTATTCTGATTTACTTTTAGCCTTGATAATACCGGCTTTTTTGAAGAGTTTCCTAAAGGGCTCGATAAAATTGTCGAAGACAAATAATCCCTGGTCGGTTGTTGCTCTATAAGTTAGAAAGATTCCTAACGGCAGCATAATCCAGGTGGAAAGCCAGGTAGCAACAAAAGGACTTATACTGCCGTCTTCAGCTGAATTTTTAGCGAATATCCCAATAAAATGATAAGTAAGGAATAGCAGGATGGCCACCACAATAGGTAAACCTATACCACCTTTACGAATAATAGCTCCAAGGGGAGCACCAACAAAGAAAAGCACAATACAGGCAACTGCCAGCACATATTTCTCATGTAATGCAATTTCAAACTTATTTAATTGCTTCACACTATTCTTAAATTCCTGCTTTTTCATGCTCAGATGAGCTTTAGCAGAGTTGATATTACCCATGGCCAGATTTAAAATCTGTGAGGCATCGTAAGTGCTGAAATTATCCAGTAAGCTATGTCCTATATCAATTGTGGTGTCCTTGGGCTTATAGTTAAGGGCCAGCGTAGAAGCACCGGAGCGTTTATACATTCCCTTTTTAAACTGATCCACTTTGATATTATAGGAAACTGAAAAAGAATCGATGCTTTCCCTGAGTTCTGAAATCTTGAGCATCCCATGGGTAGAATTATAACTTTCTTCCTCAAGATCTACATTATTAAAGTCGGAAAGATCAATATTAATAACATATTGGTTAAAGTAACTTTTTGTAAAAGGTTTATTATCTCCCTTAGAAAAATCACTCGGCTGATTCTCATTATAATAATTACCTTCATCGAGAACCAGTGAAAGGACATCAGAATCTGTGCTTCCAACGAGTTCTCCTTTTTTTGCTTTAATAACCGTGTGATTCCCTCCATTTAAGGTCTTCTGGTGAATGATGACATCTGTAAGATACTGATCATTATCCCCACTTTTGTCTTCTACTTTTATGTTAAAATCTCCAAGGTCATTAAAGATTCCTTCAGTAATTACCATAGCTGGCTTTAACTGCGCAATATTTTTCCGGAGATTAATGATTTTAAATTCTGCTGCCGGAATCACATTATTGGCAAAAATAAAAGCGGTAATACTTACCAGTAAAATAAAAAAGGTAAGACTACGCATGGCACGCTGGAGGGAAATCCCTGAAGATTTCATCGCTGCAAACTCATAGTTTTCAGCAAAGGTTCCGAAAGTCATAATAGAGGTGAGCAGGATGGTGAGCGGTAATACGAGTGGTACCAGTTTTGGTGAAAAATACAGAAGGAACTTCAAAATAATTCCTGCATCAAGATCTTTACCTGCAAGTTCACCAATGTACAACCAGATAGTCTGGAGTACAAAAATGAACATGAGAATTATAAAGACCGAAAAAAAAGTTTTAAGAAAACTGGTGAGTATGTACCGGTCGAGAATTTTCAATTTAATCTATCCTGTTTATATAAAAGTTACTATATCGATCTTCGTCAAAAGTAAACAGATTTTTGGCAAGAGGCTGATTGGTTTTAAAACTCTTTACAGTAATAGTGATTTTTGTCCCATTATCCTGGGTTTGAATCAGGTTGTAGATATGCTTAGTTTGCTTATCAATTCCTAACAGGATATTCTTGATCTCTGCATCGCTGTCTTTTGGTGTTAACTTTACATACTGGATCTCACGACCTTTTACATTCTGGGTAATATCCATTTTGTAATTATAGCCATTCTCATAAAAAGTAAACATTTTAGAAGGGGTGATGCTGTTACTATCTTCTTCCACATAATTTGAGATATTTATCTCTTCATCCTCAGGGATGATGGTATATATCTTTTTTCCATCAAACATTTGTGTGGTACCCATTAGGTTTAAAATATATTTCTCCCCGTCAATACTCACATCTCCTCTGGTTTCCTGGCTCACATTTTCCGCAGTATTCTCCAGAGCATACTTAAATTCGATAACCATGTTATCATAAGACTGCACTTTTGAGGAAACCTCATTTAGCAGTTTTTCTGCATTTGGAGAATTTTGCGCATGGATGCTTAGTGTCATTATTGCGGCCAGAATAAATACTAACTCCTTCATTTTAATTTTTTAATTGTTTGGTGCTTCATTTAAAAGTTGATCGAGGGCTGCGAGATCGGTTACCAGAACTTGTCGTGCTTTACTTCCTTCAAATGGACCTACAATGCCTGCAGCTTCCAGTTGATCTATTATTCTACCCGCACGATTATATCCAAGTTTCAGCTTTCTCTGAAGCAATGAGGCCGATCCCTGCTGGGCGGTCACGATCACTTCTGCAGCTTCGCGGAACAACTTGTCCCTCTCGCTCACATCTATATCAACTCCTGTGCCACTTTCCTCACTTTCATAGGCCGGTAATTGATGAGCATCCGGATATGCTTTTTGGGATCCTATAAATTCGGTGATCTTATCTACCTCAGGAGTGTCCACAAAAGCGCACTGTAATCTTCTAAGTTCATTCCCCTGCGTGAAGAGCATATCTCCACGACCAATTAACTGATCTGCCCCCTGGTTGTCCAGAATGGTTCTGGAGTCTATCTTAGAGGTTACTCTAAACGCGATTCTGGCCGGGAAGTTAGCCTTTATAATACCGGTAATAACATTTACCGATGGTCTTTGTGTAGCGATGATCAAATGTATCCCGATTGCACGTGCAAGCTGGGCAAGCCTGGCGATAGGCGTTTCCACTTCTTTACCGGCGGTCATGATTAAATCGGCAAATTCATCAACTACCAATACTATATAAGGCAGGAATTTATGTCCGTCATTGGGATTTAATTTTCTGGCCTTGAATTTTGTATTGTATTCCTTGATGTTACGACACATAGCATTTTTCAGCATTTCGTAACGATTATCCATTTCAATACAAAGAGAATTAAGAGTATTAATAACCTTTGTGTTATCTGTAATTATAGCCTCTTCGGTATCAGGTAATTTTGCCAGATAATGTCTTTCAATTTTATTGAAAAGTGTAAGCTCCACCTTTTTAGGATCTACCAGTACAAATTTCACTTCAGCCGGATGTTTGCAATAGAGAAGGGAGGTTAAAATAGCATTAAGTCCAACCGATTTACCCTGGCCGGTGGCTCCGGCCATTAAAAGGTGAGGCATTTTTGCAAGGTCAACTACAAAAGTCTCGTTGGAAATAGTTTTCCCAAGCGCCATTGGAAGTTCCATTTCGGCATTCTGGAATTTAGGTGAAGAGATCACCGAGCGCATGGAAACAATACTGGCATTCTTGTTAGGTACTTCTATTCCAATGGTTCCGCGTCCTGGAATAGGAGCGATTATTCTAATTCCTAAAGCCGATAGTGATAGGGCTATGTCATCTTCCAGGTTTTTGATCTTGGAAATCCTTATTCCCGCTTCCGGCACTATTTCATATAATGTAACTGTAGGTCCAACGGTTGCTTTGATTTGTGCAATCTCTATTTTATAATTCTTGAGGGTCTCTACAATACGATTCTTATTCTCTTCAAGTTCTTCCTGATCTATGGTGATAGATCCTCCATAATCCTTGAGAAGTTCTATGGTTGGGAATTTATAATTCTTAAGCTCCAGAGTAGGATCAAATTCACCAAAATCCTTTACCAGTTTTTTACTAAGGTTATCTTCCTCTTCTTCTTCAGGTGCCGTTTCGACTTCCATTGCCACGTCATCTTCAGCAGTTGTAGTATCTTTTCCTATCTCTGGTTCAGATTTTTTTTCAGGTGACTTTGTTTCTGAAAGATTTATACTTTTTGGCTTTGGTTCTTCGGTTTTGACGACCGCTTTTTCTTTCCAGTCTATTTCTTCTTCTGTTTCTGAAATGTTTTCCTGTTGTTCATCAAATGCATCCTGAAGTTCTTTTTTGCCGGATTTGAAATATCCCGCAATCATTTCCGGAGTTACTTTTAACCTTATTGCCAGGTAAGCTATAAATAGAAACAGCATTAAAAGTATAGTGCCGAAAAATCCGAGATAATCCTGAAGAAAATCGTTCATTTCAAATCCAACCATTCCGCCGAGTAAGGGGTATGTCTGGCCGAAAAATCCGAAAAATATGGAAAACCATATCATCACAAGAATTCCCCAGAACCAGAATTTCCTCAGGCTGGAGCTCGCGTAACCAAAGAAAAGGTACACCCCGCTCAGAAATATAAGAAAGGCAAATGTAAAGGCAGCAATTCCAAATCCATCATAGATAAAAAAGTTACTTACAACGACTCCAAATTTGCTTAGCCAGTTTCTTGCTGCCAGTTCTCTGTTCGCCGGATCACTTAAAATACTCTGATCTGCCTGCCAGGTGAAAAGGAAAGAAATGAATGCAACGATGAGTGCCAGGCCAAAAAGCATTAGGAAACTGCCTAAAACTACTTTCTGCTGCCTATTGAGCTTAAGCGAAAATTTACGGGATGAAGTAGCGGTTTTTTTGGTTTTAGCTTTCTTTTTAGCCATAAGCAGGTTGAACGATTTCGGCAAAAATACAAATTAGCCTTTGTCAAATTAAGGAAAAAAATTTCAATTTTAAAAGCAGGAGCTATTTAGACATTTCCTGCATTCTACCAACGCATGAAATTACTGAAAATTCTACCAATCGTTTAAAAGATATAAGGTAAATAAATAAAACCGGCTATGATCACAGCGATAATCGCCGCAATGAAGACTGAACCTGCCGCAATATCTTTAATGTGACCAATTTTATTATGAAAATCTGGATGAACAAAATCTGCCATGGCTTCGATCGCGGTATTTAAACCTTCGGTAGCCATTACGAGGCCTATCGCGAGGAATTGAAAAACCCACTCAGTTCGGGTAATATCAAAATACAAACCGGCGATGCATACAAGAATTGAAATTACAAATTGAACCTGGATACTGGGTTCGTGCTTTAGTAACAACCAGGCTCCTTTTAGTGCGTATCCTCCTCCTCTGATTCTTTTACCGAGGAAACTGTCTTTCATTATAATAATGTTTTCAGAGCGGCAAGATAATCCGGTTCGTCGTCTATATTGGGTACCAGCTGGGAATGAATAACATGTCCATTTTCATCAAGTACAATAACGGCCCGGGATAAAAGTCCTTCAAAAGGACCATCTATCAATTCCACTCCATAATCCTTACCAAAATTTCTATCCCTGAAATCTGACAGATTTGTAACATTTTCCAATCCTTCGTCATTAATAAATCTTCTCTGTGCAAAAGGCAGATCCCTGGAGATGCACAAAACTACGGTATTTTTTAAATCTGCAGCTTTCCGGTTAAAATTGCGCACAGAGGTAGCACATACCCGGGTATCTATACTGGGAAAAATATTCATTATCACTCTTTGTCCTTTAAGATCTTCAAGGGTTCCTATGGTAAGGTCTGCTTTAATCAGCTCAAAATGAGGTGCTTTTTCATTCAATGCAGGAAGATTACCGTAGGTAGTTACTTTTTCACCACCTTGTTCAACTTTTGCCATGCTATTTTTTATTAGAAATATTGAAGTATAAGATATAACCGATTCTCCCGGCTCCACTATAAATTAGGAGCTATTTTCTGCTTTAGATTGTATATCAAATTTCAGAAAACTCTTTTTTTAATTTTATGATTAGCATCATATAAAGCCTTTTTAGTTTTATAACACGAATCATATTTTAAAATATAGAGGTAAGTATTTAAATTCATATCTTCAAAGCCATTAAAAATAGGGATACTATGAATATTTTTAAGGGTCAAAATCTCCTAGAGTTCTCTGATCGGTTTAAAACCGATGAAGATTGTAAAGAATACCTGGCCGGGATCA
>JAGXII010000140.1 GCA_024635735.1 Christiangramia sp.
ATTTTGGTGGAAGAAACTGGCTGGTTTGGGAAGCCGATTTCAACAGGGAAATGATTGGCGAGATGCCAACAGAAATGTTTTATCATTTTTTTAAATCCTTTACAGATGGTGCTAAAGCCAATTTGAATATCAAAGCGGAAGGCAAAAATGAACATCATAAGATCGAAGCTATTTTTAAAGCCTTTGCGAAAGCGATGAAAATGGCCGTAAAGAGAGATACCGAAAAAATGATTTTACCATCCACAAAAGGAATGCTCTAGAATAAGTTGGATTTTAGAAGTGAGGAGTTAGAATCACTCTTGAATTGACTTCATTAAATTTTATCATGAAAGAGAACCAAAAAATAGTCATTATAGATTACGGAGCCGGGAATATTCAAAGTATCAAGTTTGCAATAAAGCGACTCGGTTATGAGGCTGAGCTTAGCAGCGATGCTGGAGAAATACGGAAAGCCGATAAAGTTATATTTCCCGGTGTAGGGGAAGCGGGAAGTGCCATGAAAATGTTAAGATCTACCGGGCTCGATGAAGTTATTCCAACTCTAAAGCAACCGGTGCTTGGGATTTGCCTTGGGATGCAGTTAATGTGTAATTCTTCGGAAGAAGGTGATACCAAAGGGCTTGGGATCTTTGATGCTGATGTGAAACGATTCGAGAATTCGGTAAAAGTTCCGCAAATAGGATGGAACCAGATCACAAATCTGGAATCCCATCTTTTTGAAAATGTAAATGATGGAGAATATGTTTATCTGGTGCATAGTTACTACGTGCCGGAATGTGCAGACGAAATTGCCAGGACAGAATATGGCGTAAACTATTCCACCGCATTACATCGTGATAATTTCTACGGAGTCCAGTTTCACCCTGAAAAAAGCAGTAAAACGGGAGAACAAATTTTAAAAAACTTTTTGAATTTAGATTTACGAAGTTAGAAGTACGAAAAAAAGGGAAAATGAGAAATTTGAAAGATAGAACTAAACAATTTGCAATCGACTGTTGGAAATTTTGTGCAGAGTTACCTCATTCCCGGGAATATAATGCCTATGTAAATCAGCTTATTCGATCTTCAAGTTCAGTTGGAGCCAATTATCGGGCAGCACAGAGAGCAAAATCGGATGCTGATTTTATAAATAAATTGAAAATCGTGGAAGAAGAGGCAGATGAAAGTATGTACTTTTTGGAGTTATTAAAGGCAGTTGTTGAAAATAATAAAGAAAAAGCTCAGGAATTGCATTCAGAATGTAATGAGATAATTTCTATTGTAGTAGCGTCAATAAATACAACAAGAAAAAAAATTAAAAAATGAAACTTTTCGTACTTCTAACTTCTAAACTCTAACTTAAAATGAGAATTATCCCAGCTATAGATATCATCGAAGGTAAATGTGTAAGGCTTTCGAAAGGTGATTACAATACCAAGAAAATTTATAATGAGAATCCGCTGGAGGTTGCAAAGTCCTTTCAGGACCATGGCATCGAACATTTACATCTGGTAGACCTTGATGGCGCCAAATCCAGTCATATAGTGAATCATAAGATTCTTGAACAGATCGCCACAAAAACAAAATTAAAAGTCGATTTTGGAGGCGGATTAAAATCTGATAAAGATCTCGAGATCGCTTTTGAAAGTGGAGCGAACCAGATTACGGGAGGAAGTATCGCCGTAAAGAATCCTGAAATTTTTCAAAGCTGGCTTCAGAAATTTGGCAGTGAAAAGATCATTTTGGGAGCAGATGCAAAGAATAGAAAGATTGCAGTTTCCGGATGGTTGGAAGATTCCGATAAGGAGATCATTCCTTTTATTCAGAATTTTGAGGAGAAAGGTGTAAAATATGTGATTTGTACTGATATCTCTAAAGACGGAATGCTGGAAGGTCCATCCTTTCAGCTTTACGAAGAGATATTATCTGAAACTAAAAATATCAACCTTATCGCTTCCGGGGGAATTTCAGAATTTGATGAGCTTCCTAAACTGGCAGAGCTTGGTTGTGAAGGAGTGATTATAGGGAAAGCCATCTATGAGAATAGGATAAGTTTAAAACAATTGGAAGAATACATTTTGAAGTTTTGAATGACGAGCGACGAGCGATGAAGAATTGAAGAAGGAGAAACGACGAATAATAAATTTTGATAAAAATAATGCAGGATTTAAAAAAACGAACCAAAATATTTGCTTTGGAATGTTGGAAATTATGTCGGCTCATTCCAAAGACCAGGGAATATGATGCTATAGTAAGACAGTTAATAAGGTCATCAAGTTCAGTTGCAGCAAATTATAGGGCTGCTAATCGTGCTAAATCTGATAGAGATTTTGTAAATAAAATGAAAATTGTGGAAGAAGAGGCAGATGAAAGTCAGTTTTGGCTTGAATTTTTATTTGAAACAACTGAGGATAAACACGAAGAAATACAGCGTCTAGTAAAAGAGGCAGATGAGCTAGTTGCTATTAGTGTTGCTTCGATCAAAAAAGTAAAAGGAAGATTATGAATAATTTAGACTATCAATTGAAAAGAAATAATCGTCGCTCGTCGCTCCAACTTCAAATCTCATAAGATGCTAACAAAACGAATCATACCCTGCCTTGATATCAAAAATGGCAGGACGGTTAAAGGAGTCAATTTTGTTGACCTGAGAGATGCCGGAGATCCTGTGGAGCTTGCGGCTGCTTATGCTGAAAAGGGTGCAGATGAACTTGTTTTCCTTGATATCTCGGCAACAGAAGAAAAAAGAAAGACCCTGGCGAAACTGGTTCTGGATGTCGCCGAGCAACTGAATATTCCATTTACCGTGGGTGGAGGAATTTCTTCTGTTGAAGACGTAGATATACTCCTGAAAAATGGAGCCGATAAGGTTTCGATCAATTCTTCTGCCGTTAAAAATCCAGATCTTATCAATCAGCTTTCCGATAAATTTGGGAGTCAATGTGTGGTAGTAGCGATAGATGCAAAAAACATAGGTGGTAAATGGAAAGTTCACCTGGTAGGTGGAAAAGTTCCCACTGAGCTTGATCTTTTTGAATGGGCAAGGGAAGTGGAGCAACGCGGGGCAGGAGAGATCCTTTTCACCTCGATGGACCACGATGGCACAAAAAATGGCTTTGCGAATGAAGCTTTGGCAAAACTTTCGGAAGAATTGAATATTCCTATTATTGCTTCCGGAGGAGCGGGCAATATTCAGCATTTTCAGGATACTTTCCAGCTTGGAAAAGCAGACGCAGCCCTGGCAGCCAGTGTTTTTCATTTTAAAGAAATAGAGATCTTTCAGTTAAAGAAAGAATTAAAATCTGCAGGGATTCCAATGAGAATTTGATTATAACTTTTAAATATTAATCGCGTTATGCTGAATTTATTTGACTTCGTCGAATCTTCGATTTCAGCATAACAATTAACAATACAAGATCCTGAAACAAATTCAGGATAGCTAAACTGAATAAATTAAGATGAATATAGATTTCAATAAAAATGGCGATGGCCTTGTACCGGCGATAATTCAGGATTCAAAAACCAGAAAAGTTTTGATGCTTGGATATATGAACGAGGAAGCTTTCCTGAAAACCAATCAAACTAAAAAAGTCACTTTTTATAGCCGGACCAAAGAACGTTTGTGGACCAAAGGTGAAGAAAGCGGTAATTTCCTGAATCTGGTAAATATTAAACTGGATTGTGATAATGATACTCTTTTGGTGGAAGTGATTCCGGAAGGCCCTGTATGTCATAAAGGAACTGATACCTGCTGGGCCGAAGAAAATACCGTTGAATATGGTTTTCTTTCGGAATTGGAAGGTATCATCGCAAGCAGACAAAAGTTAAGCGAAACCCCAGCGGATTCCAGAAAGGAAAATGAGAACAGTTATGTAGTTTCACTTTTTGATAAAGGCATCAATAAGATTGCGCAAAAAGTAGGTGAGGAGGCTGTAGAAACTGTAATAGAAGCAAAAGATGATAATGATGACCTGTTTTTGAATGAAAGCGCAGATCTGCTTTTTCACTATTTGATTTTATTAAAAGCTAAAGGTTTCGGTTTAAAAGATATTGTGAAAGTTTTAGAGGAAAGACATTAATTGACAAATGATGTCAAGCTGAACTTGTTTCAGCTTCTTAAAAATTGTTGGAGATCCTGAAATAAATTCAGAATGACAGAAGGATTAACATAATTACTTTTGTTATTTGGAACTACTTCTACCTTCTACTTGGGAGAGGTCGGAACTGTGTTCCAGTAAGGGAGATAAAATAATTTTTATTCGCTCCAGCTTCCCATTTTGCCGGCTTTGTAATCTTCATAAGCCTGGTCTAATTCATCTTCAGAATTCATTACGAATGGTCCACCAAATACTACCTTTTCTTCAAATGGCTTAGCGTGTCCAAGTAGCAAGATGCTTTCTTCTGAAGCTGAAATATGCAATATTTCATCATTTTTCGAAAAATCTGCAAGGTGAAGTGCCGGAACCTTGATTTCATTCACCTCGAGTTCTCCCTTGATGACATAAAAGAAAATATTTTCGGTTTTCGGGATTTGAAGTTCCAGGTTCGTATCAGGAATGAATTTCACGACAGAAAGATTAATAGGAGTAAGAGTATCAAACGCACCTTTAACTCCTTTAAAACTTCCTGAAACTACCTCTGCAGTTACTTTTTTATCATCACTTTTCCAGATAGAAATTTCATCTTTTTGCTTACCGTAATATTGCGGTTTTGTCATTTTCAGTCTTTTGGGAAGGTTTACCCATAATTGAAGAATTTCGAGCGGGCCACCTTCCTTTTTGAATTTATCTGAAGACACTTCCGCATGAATGAGTCCGCTACCTGCGGTCATCCATTGTACTCCACCAGATTCAATTACACTTTCGTGCCCTCCGCTATCTTTATGAGAAATATCTCCATCCAGAATAAAAGTAACGGTCTCCATACCGCGATGTGGATGGGCACCAAAAGGCAATCCATTATTATTTGGTGGATAGATCTGTGGCCCATGATGATTTAAAAAAATAAAAGGATCTATCATTTGTAGATTCCGGGTATGGAGTGGAGACCAGGTTTCAAGATCTCCCATTGGCCTGTATTCTGCTTTATGAAGTTTTTTAATATTCCTCATTTTAATCTAAATTATTTCTGGATTTTGTGCATTATTATTCATCTTCACCTCTCCCTGGGGAGAGGTCAGAACTGCTTTTTACAGTTCATGGTGAGGGGAAATACAAAATTTCTTCTTTTTGGCCAGAGGACAAAATGAAATCGGCGAAATAGCACTATGGCCAGCCTTCATTGATCAGGTTCAAGAAATTTTTATTATTTATTTCTTACATAGATGAGTTTAAATTTCGAATTCGCATTTTCTCGGGATTCGATTTCAAATTTATCTATCGAGTTGATCATAGGCGTAAGCTTTTGAAATCCATAATTCCTGGAGTCAAAATTTGGCTGTTTTTTCTGGAGTAAACTACCAACATCTCCTAAAAACGCCCATCCGTCTTCGTCGGCAACATCAGAAATTGTATGTGCAATTAACCTGATAACCTTTGGAGTAATCTTATCGAGATTTGGTTTGCTGCTGCCTTTAGTCTTGCTTTTATCATTTTCAACCGGCTTACTCTGGTCTTTAAGAATTTCTATATAAATAAACTTATCACAGGCTACAATAAAAGGATCGGGAGTTTTCTTTTCACCAATACCAATCACTTTCATGCTCGCTTCACGTAGTCGGGTTGCAAGTCTGGTAAAATCTGAATCACTGGAAACCAGGCAAAAACCATCTACTTTGTTAGAATATAAAATATCCATCGCGTCAATGATCATGGCAGAATCTGTTGCGTTCTTACCCTGAGTATATCCATATTGCTGAATTGGGTGAATTGCATTTTCCAGCAATACATTTTTCCATTTACTAAGATGAGGCTTTGTCCAGTCACCGTAAATTCTTTTTATGGTAGGATTTCCATATTTGGCAATCTCTTCCATCATCTCTTTTACGTGAGCTGAAGGGATATTGTCACCATCTATAAGTACTGCAAGATTTGTTTCCATTAAATTTTATTTTGGGACAATAAAGTTAAGGTTAAATATATTATCACTGTATATTTCTGAATAAAATGTATTTCGAAAGGCCTGAAGATGTGCTTCAGGCCAGGTTTATTTAAAATCTGAGTAAGGCGTTCATTTTAGATTTTTTCTGAGGCATGAATTCATGTTCTACCAGATATACTTTTCCGCCCATTTCAACCGTTTTTCTGGCGGCCAGATTTAAAAGGGAAATATTTCCATCTTTATGATCGTCAGAAAAGTCCACTTTCATATTATCCTCATTGTATTTACCCCAAACTTCTGCCCGGTTCTCTATAAACAGGGTATCTACCTTTCCCTGATATACCGCCGGAATAATATCGCTTAAAGCTGAGGTAGTATTAGCCGTACTACTTAAATCTTTATATTTTTCTATTTTCTTATCTCTGTTCTCATTAAGATGTGGTTCAAATACCTCCAGTGCTCTTTGATGAATTCCAAGGATATCGGTATCGTTTGGATTTCCTGGAATAACTTTTTCAAACAAATGATTGTAAGTGTTTGCCTCTTTATAAATAGGGAAGAGATAATCCTGACAGAAAATTAGCAGGGGAAGATTTTCTTTATGTAAATATTTCTTAATTCCCTGGTCTACCGCTCTGAAAAACTGTTTAATTTCTGTCTTTTCATCTCGTTCACTGCCGCCATGCCCATGAAATTGCGTTTTATCACCACCTTCTCCCTGAGTTCTGAATTGTAGTGCTTTTTCTTTATAATCATAACCAACCCTCTCTTCAAGACGGGAAGGAGTAAGGTCATCAATTTCAATGGGTGTGATGCTGAATTTTGAAGCTTCATATAACTTCACATCATGCAACTGGATGGCAAGGATGTTTAATTTACCATCACCTGTCATCGCGGGAACCAATGGTTTCACATAGAATTCTTTTGAAATATAATGGTAAGCTTCAAAGTTTACCGGAAGCGTATAGCTTTCGAAAAAGTCTACCGAAGAAAATATTGCCAGTCCATCAGATTGATGTCTCCAGAAATCCCTGTCCTCAATTAAAGATTCTATGGGTTTTCCAATATTATTTATAATGCTTTCTTCAACATTAGCTTCTTTTAGTTTTTTCCGAATTTGAACCCATTCAGAATGTAAATGCTTTTTGTTCTTTAGTTCCAGTACCTCTTTTCCGGCTCTTTGCGTAGGAATAAAAATTGAAACACAGGTTTCATTTTTTAAATTCGCTATTTTTTTAAATTCTTGCTCATTAATCATCGACATATCTAATTTTTTTGGTTTAATTTCAAACTATAAGATACGCCTTAACAGAGCCACATCAAAGCCTGTATCCGCTGTGTTGTGCTAAATATTTCTTAATAATTCTCAAAGTATATTTAAACGAAGACAGGGAATTTATAATTCGTCGTCTGGTTCTACGTGAATAAGGACATCGGCTATTTCAGGAAGTTGTTCTAAAATATCATCCTTGACCTTATGCGCGATATCGTGTCCCTCTTTTACAGTAATATTTGCCGCTACACCAATGTGCAGATCTACATGGTAGGTCATTCCGGTTTTCCGGATAAAGCATTTTTCGGTTTCTGTAACACCCGGATTTGCGTGCGCGATTTTTCTGATTTCCATCTCTATTTCATCATGCATATGTTCATCCATCACTTCGCCAAGTGCAGGTCTTAAGATAAGATAAGCATTGTATAAAATAAAGCCTGAAGCAAATAGAGCGGCCCAATCGTCGGCATTCTCATAACCTGGCCCCATAACCAGGGCAATGCTTATACCAATGAATGCCATTAGAGAAGTGATAGCGTCGCTGCGATGATGCCATGCATCAGCCTTTAATACCGAACTATTGGTTTCTTTACTTTTTTTAGAAATAAACCGGTAGAAAATTTCTTTAATAATAATGATCACGGCCAGGACCAAAAGTGTATATGCTTTTGGAGTTTTATGAGGGGTATTTATATTATCAATGCTTTTGTAGGCTATAACGGTTGCCGAAACAATTAAGAAACCTACCACCATAAATGTAAAAAGAGGTTCCGCTTTACCATGGCCATAAGGATGGTTTTCATCTGCCGGCTTCGAGGCATATCTCAGTCCTAAAAGTACCAGAATAGAAGAAAATACGTCGGTAGTAGATTCAATAGCATCGGCAATAAGCGCATAAGAATTTCCAAAAATACCCGTTAGAAACTTTACAACGGCCAGCAGGGTATTACCTGCGATGCTAAAATAAGATGCTTTGATGGCTTCCCGGGTTCCCGGCTGCATAGGATAAATTTTGGTGTTACAAAGTTAAAAGATTTCTTAAGTTCTGAGGTATTAATTTAATGGAGTTCTTGATCATTCCCCACTAAAGGGCTTCTTCTTTCAAAAATTAAGGTATCTCTCCAGATTCCGTCGAGTTTTGCAATTCTATCACGTCTTCCGAGTTTTCGAAAACCGAAATTTTCATGCAGCTTTATGGTGGCAATATTTTCAGGGAAAACACTTGAATATAAAGTCCAGATTCCATTTTCTTCAGAAGATTCTATAAGCCTTTTCATCAATCTGGCACCTAAGCTTTTACCATGAAATTCAGGATCTATGTAAATACTTACTTCGGCGACTCCTTTGTAAACTTCCCTTTCAGAAACCCGGGAAAGGCTTGCCCATCCCACTATCTGATCATTTTCTTCAATAATAAATCTTGAATGTTCAAGATATTTTTGATCCCATTTGTTCCAGGTTGGAACCTGAGTTTCAAAGCTTGCATTTCTGGTTTCCAAACCAAGCCCGTAAATTCTTAAAATATCTGCGGCATCTTCCGCTATAATATTCCTTATCATATTACCACCAAACAATAAAAAATGAAGAATATGAATTTACAGTTTTCATCCAAATAAGAGGTGATTTTTTTTGTTCAAATAGCTCCCTGATGGTTGAAAGTATTTCTTCAAAATTCAGCCATTCTATATTTTTTTCGGGCGGAATACTCCAATCGCTCTTTTTTGGAGCGAAGAATAAATTGGTTTTCCAGTCTTTAATTCTGAATTCAGAAAAGCTGTACCAGTTACCACGAACACAGTTCGGGTTAAGGTGGACTAAAGATTTATTCTGAAGGCTTTCCGGTAGAAAAACCTGCGCTTTAAAGCATAGTTCCTGATGTATCTCCTTTGGATTAAGATTGAACTTTTGAAGATAGGGAAGTGTTTCAGGAGCTTTTAATAAAGGAAATTGTCTTTCCTGTAGCTTTTGTAATTTTTCAGGAAAGCTGTCTCGCCGGTTAGGGCCAATCCATTTTGACAATTCCCCGGCAATTTCAGGGTCATAAATGTATAATTTGTAGACCAGCTCTACATGAATTGTTTTTTCTTCCTGCTCATCATATACCAGAAAATCTAATTCACCCAGCGTTTGCTTTTCTGAAATTATCTGGATATTGGAGTCTAATAACTTATATCTTTCGGAATGCTGAATGGCAATCTCAAAAAAACTTTCCATTCTTTTCCCCAGAACAGAGTTTCTGGGATGATTCAGGTTTTCCAGATCTTTTATAAGCCTGGAACTGACCGTTATTTCCGGAAATTCAAAGATCTTATAATCGCCTTCCTTTTCGTTGTTAATAAGCGACGGAGTGGAACAGAATCCCTTGAATTGTTCAATAATATCCATTAAGTTTTTGGTTTGACAGGGATCCAGATTTTCTCTTTTGATTCTGGATTTTCGGGACCTTTATAATCTTTACCCAAAACTTCAAAATGCGGGCGATCATCGATTTCAAATTTTGAAGAAGGCAGCCACTCTTCAAAAATAAATTTCGAAGTTTTGGCGAAATCTTTTGCGGTTCCTTCATGAGTAAAGACAGCATACTTTCCTGAAGAAAGCCTTAGCATTTGCAGTCCTTTTGGAATATTGGAATCTTCCTGAACTTCCATGGCAGCCCATTTTTCAAATTCAGACTGAGAGTCGAAATCTCCTGAAATAAATTCTTTTCCATAGATCTGCACTGAATAAAGATCGGTATTTTTTCTCGCATGAAGTGCTTCCTTATACTTCATAAACCGGTTCCATAAAAGGCTGGTCTTATCATCAGCAAGACTGGTAGAGACCTTAATCCCTACCAGTTTCTTTGATTCTATTTCAAGTATTTCCGGATCTTCCATATTCCTTTTATTTTTTAGGATTGATTTCAAAATTTTCAGGAGGAGTTGCTCCCATTAAATTTTCTACGAAATAATCCCATCTTCTTCTCATCATATAATAATAATCATCACCATAGCCGTGTCTCGCATACGGGAAAATAATAAGATCAAAATCTTTATTCGCTTCTATAAGCGCATTTACCACGAGATAGGTGTTGTAAGGAGGCACATTGTCGTCCATTGCACCATGGGCAAGCAATAACTTACCTTTAAGGTTTTTTGCAAAATTTTGATTGGCTTGCACCTCATAATTTGAACTTCCTGTGGAATCTGTCTGGAGTAAGCCAATATATCTTTCACCCCAGTCATCTTCATAATTACGGTTATCGTGGTTTCCTGATTCTGAAATACCTACTTTGTAAAATTCAGGATATTTAAACATTGCTGCGGCCGTAGCAAATCCACCACCGGAATGTCCCCAGATGCCCACATGATCAAGGTCCATATAAGGATATTTCTCAGCCAGCTGTTTTATACCCGAGATCTGATCTTCAAGAGTATTATCGGCCATATTTCCATAACAGGCATCGTGAAAGGCTTTTGAACGATCAGGATTACAGGTTCCATCGATAACCACAACCACAAAACCAAGTTCTGCCAGTGCCTGATGATCCCTTCGGGAAGGGTAGAAGGATCGACTTCCAACTCCGCCGCCCTGAGGTCCCGGGTAGATATAGTTTATTACTGGATACGTTTTATTTTCATCCAGATCTGTTGGAGTGAACATGAGTCCGTATAAATCCCATTTTCCATTTCTGGATTTTACTTTAATAGGTTTTGGTGCCAGCCAGCCTGCAGCTTTTAACCTGGAAATATCTGCTTTTTCAAGGCTTGTTACCAGTTTTCCTTTCATAGACCTTAATTCGGCTACATTTGGAACGTCCGGCTGGGAATAATTATCCACAAAATAATTCATATCAGGAGAGATAGAAACGTTATGGTTTCCATTGCCGGGAGATAAGAGCTTTAAATTTTTTCCGCTAAAATCTATGCTGTAAAAATGACTGAAATAAGGGTCACGACCTTCTTCACGGCCATTGGCCATAAAATAAAGTTTACGATTGTCTTCATCTACTTTTAGTAGTTCGGTAACCACAAAATCACCTTTGGTGATCTGATTTTTTAATTTTCCGGTTTTTGAATTGTATAAATAAAGATGGCCCCAGTTATCACGTTCAGAATACCAGATAATTTCATCAGACTCCGGAAGGTATCTCCAGTTTACCGAACCCTGTCCTGATTCATACTGAGTTTCCACTTTTTCTTCAAACAGGTCCCTGACTTTACCGGTTACAGCATTAGCGATTCTCATTTTAGCCGATTTGTGATCGCGTGAAGTGGAAACAAAGGCAAGCTCTGTAGCATCCTCATTCCATTGATTATCGTCAAATGAGCCACTACAGGCGATATCGTCACACAGTGTTCCGCGGCGCGGATCTGCAGGAATCTCAAGTTTTACGAGGTCTCCATTATCTGTATTGATAATTACGCGCTGTATTTTTATAATTTCTTTATCGGAAGGAATCGGATATTTCCATTCCTGAAGTTTTGGTTCCCCAACTTCGGCTGAAACAAGATACATATCACTCACATTTCTCTGGTCTTGTTTAAACGTGGCTATTTTCTTTGAATCGGGTGACCAAAGAACAATTGGTTTATCACTTTTTCTCCAGCCGGCATTATCAGTAGCATAACCAAAATTTTTCTCCCCGTCTGAGGTAAGTTGTTTTTCCTCACCGCTTTCAAGGTCACGCATATATAAATTCCAGTCTTTTATAAAAACTACCTTTTTTCCGTCTGGAGAAACAACTTCAGTACGCGAATAATTTCTTTCATCAGAATCTGAAGCTATATCATAATCTTCTAAAAGTTCTTCCTTGTTTGAAGAGGTTTCTTTATTCCCATTCTTTGTGTTTACAAGAACAAATTCATCACCATTTGGTGTTGAAACACTATACCACATATTCCCATCATCCAGCCAGTGTGGACTTACATAAGATCTGTCGATTAAGGGATAGGTGTTGAAACCCAAGAATTGGGTTGCATGCTCGTATTCTTCTTTTGTTACTTTCTCTTTTGTGGTTTGGGAATAGGCAGTGATTGCCATCAAACATGATATTAAAAGAAAGTGCAGGGATCTTTTCATTTTAAAGGATTTTGATTTTATAAATGGCAAGATAAAAAATATACAGGGCTTTTTTTCAAAAGCCCTGTATTAAGTATGATTCAGTAGATGTAATTCCAGAATCACTTTTTCATATTTCGGATATTTCACTTCGTATTTGAGTACAAGTTCTTTTTGCTGATCAGACGCGAGATTTAGATTCCAGGTGATTTCTCCTGTTTTTTCGTCTAATTTACCTCCGGAAAGTTGAACCTTTTCCACGTCGATATCATTAATAGCAGCAACTGGAATCTGGTCGTATATCATGAGCTGTATAGGCTGGGATTTCTTATTTCTGGCGATGATTTTAAATTCCCGGGTTTCAATCTTATTACTACCAATAGTTCTACGCTTAGAAAATTCATCTATTTTCTCTCTTCCAATTACGATATTTCTATCCCTGCCTAAAGAAATACTCAGGGTGTCACTTAGTGATTTAGCATCGAGAACTGTTCTGCCCACATAGGCATCTTCAAAGAAAAGATTTGTTTCTCCTTCCAGAAGATTGTATTGATCCCAATTATGGATTTTAGCAATTAGAAATGCATCCTTATCAAGTTTAGGAACAGCATAATATTCATAATCTGCTTCTATTTCATATTGTTTGAGATCTACGGCTAACTTTTCGCCGGTAGAAGGAATGCTATAAGGTTTCTCTACTTCAAACTCAACCGTGGTTTGATTTTCCAAAGTGGTGGTGATTATTTTTTTCGCCGCGTTTACGGAACTCGTGCCTCTTAATCTTATTCCAGCTGCTTTGCCCTGCAAGTCACCGCCATAGCAAGTAACCACAACCTCCTCCAGTGCCTCTGCATCGGGTTCTAAAATAACATTCATCTGTGATTGGGAAATTCTTCTTTCCTGAGTTTTCATGCCTATAAATGAATAAACAATATATTCGGCATTATTGGGCAATGTTAGTTGATATTTACCATCAAAATCGGTTTGGGTTCCTACTGTGCTGCCTTTTACAATAACATTTACTCCTGGGAGTGGTAAATGATCCTCATCCATAACTACTCCGGTTAGGGTTCCGGGATTTGGATTTATTCTGTCATATACATTTTTAAAGATGGTATTTCTGGCATAATTTAAATACCAGGTTTCAAGTTCTGGAGCCACACCACTTTCATTGGGGTTGCCATTGGAAAACTTCAATTTTACATTGTTCCATTCAATCCCGGTATTCTGATACACATCAGCTTTATAATTCAATGAAATCGGGCTTTGAATATCCTTTACCCGAAGATCATAATTTGGATACCAACCTGCATTGTCTACCAGATAGGTAATATGAAAATCTGCCTCGACATTTGTATTGGCTTCTACCTTAATCTCTATTTTCCCTGATGGCAGATCTTCCTGAAGGGTCATATCGTTGATTTGATTCTGGATTTTAGACTTTTCTTCCTGCAGTTCCTCTATTTGCTTAAGGGTTTGCCTATAATCAGACTTTATTTGCGTTAATTCTTTATCGTAAAACTCAATAGCCTGTTTTAATTGAGCCAGGCTCGGGCCGGTAGTTTCTCCGTTAAGATTTTTATTCTTATCCAGCAGGTTTTCCTTTTCGGTAAGTACTTCCAACCTGGATTTGTTCCGGGCGATCCTGCCTTCTAAATCTTCAATCTCTCCCTGGAGTTCGTTCGTTTTTTTATCTTTTTCTCTCTTATTAAGATAATCGAGTTTGTGTTTAACGGATAGGATTGTAAAATCTCCATCTGCCTTCACCTGAACGCTTTTTTCATCAATAAAAGGGGAGAGTCCTTCTATGCTTATCATAGATTCTCCCTGAGAGACTCTAATTTCCCCGACACGGGTTATCTGGGCTCCCTGTAGAAAAACGGTAACATCGGTAATTTTTGTGGTAAGTTTCTTTTCGGATGAATTTTGACTGAAAACTCCATGGCAAACCAGGAGCATTAAAATAATTTTAATTCTCATTAAGCAGAAAGTTAGGTTAGAAATTTTAATGATGACAAAACCGGAAGTCCAAAATCGGGTCTATTTATTCTGAAATATTTTGAACTTCCAGTTATTAAAGATATAGAATTCCCCGAACCTTAACTCAATCTATTTTATAACAGTCCATCCATACGCCATTGTCTCCTTCGAGCCTTTCTTTTAAGGGAGAATCATAAGTGATAAGAATTTCGGTATCTGAGAGGAAAGCCATTCCTTCAGCTTTATCTTCGCCATGTTCAAGCTCTGCGCCGCGAGCCACATCAAATAATCTTTCCGGATTTAATAGCACGCTTGCGTAATTGTCTTCGAGGCCGCCTTCAATTTTATAGATATTTATAGTTCCGTCTAAATTCATTGTGAGTCCGGCCAGAAGAAAGAGATCTCCATTTTTGGTAATATTGAGTTCCCTTATTCCCATTCCATGAAGATTCACGAAATGTTTACGATATAATTTATCTTCATTCGGTTTTTTGGAAAGAATAAGTTCATCATCAACTTCCTTACACGAGATTTCAAGAATTACCGCATAACCGTTTAAAACGGGACCTCTAAGTCCAATAAAGATTCTGTCTTTATAAACGGCCAGGCCTTCAATGTCAAAACCATTATCCTTACAGGGAATCGTCATGAATTTCTCCAGGTGCTCGTCTCTCATCAAAGCATTGTATAATTCGGTGCTTTTTGTTCCTCCCCGAAGCATCTGGGCCTTTATTTTTCTCCCTTTATATTCGGCTTCCTTTATTAGCTCATAGCTGCCGTTCTTTTTAACCCAGACTAAACCTGTTTTCATCCAGGGCAATATCTTAAAGATCTTCTAATTGTTTCTCTAAAGAATCCCCTTCTGAAGGGTTGTCCCTTTTAAGGCTCATGCTGCGGCAAAACCAGAGATAGGGTTCCTGGTAGGCCAGCGCTTCTATATCGGCTTCACCGCCATCTGCTGGGAGTTCAAAGAAATCTGAAAGTTCGTAATGTTTGTGATAACCAAAACCATTTTCAGTTTTTGTAAGGCGTTCTATCCCGGCATCTTCATCATAACTAAGCCATAGATTATCCTCAGTGGCCAGACTATTCGAAATTTCGGTACGAAGTTCTTCAAGATTTCCGTAATCTTTATTAAACTGAATAAGACATTTTTCAGAGAGTTTCTTTTTACTTGGCTTCATAAAATTGAGAAAATAG
>JAGXII010000141.1 GCA_024635735.1 Christiangramia sp.
ATTGATAGGTTTTAGTCATCAGAAATTGCCATTATTCACATCCTTTATAAATTTTATAACTCCATCAAAATAATTTTCCTGATCATCATACTGAGCCAGGTGGCTGCCATTAGGACAAAACAGGAAGCGTCCATTTTGAACTTCCCCGGCCATCCACTTCATATATTCCGGATCCATGGTATCATATTTTGCTCCTATCATTAAGGTGGGTACTCTTATATTTTTCAGTTGAGCTGAGACATCCCAGTCTTTTAAGGTCGCGTCACCAGCCATTCCAAACTCACTGGGACCCTGCATATAAACATAAATTCCGGGATTTAAATGTTGAAAAAGAAGATTGACTGATTTTGGCCACTTCTCCAGTGGCATTCTTAAAGTATGTTCAGTATAATAATGTTTCATTAAAAGCTCCTCATAGCGGGGATTTCCATAGTCATTATTAGCTTCAATTTCCTTAACCTCGGCAAGTACCTCAGGCGGCATCATCGGGCCAAGCACCTCTTCAGCATATTTGGAGTATTCGGGTGCACTCGCCATCATATTGGAGACGATAAGACCTTTTAAATTATCCTGGTATTTTAAGGCGTATTCCATAGCCAGAATCCCTCCCCAGGATTGTCCCATTAAATAGAAGTTATCTTTATTTAGCCCCAGTGCCTTTCTTACCTGCTCCACCTCTTCAACATAATGTTCGATGGTCCAGAGATCGGGATCGTTAGGCTGGTCGCTATAATAAGAATCCAGCTGATCGTAGTAAAAATATTCTATTTCAGCCTTTGGAAAATACGAGTCGAAACAAGTAAACTCTTCGTGGGTCCCGCCCGGTCCACCGTGCAATAACAGTACTTTCATTTTAGGATTATTGCCTACCTGCTTGGTGTATACATTAAATGTCCCCTTAGGTGTTTCTACGGGCACCATTTTAATACCTCCGGTAAATTCCACATCGGTTCCCGAATAATCCAGGTAAGCATCAGGCAGGCTTGCTGCATCGGCATTATGCTGGGCGATTATAGTTCCAAGACTCAAAAGAAATAGAAGGCTTAGGTTTAATTTTAATTTCATACTATTTTATTTATCCGGCACAAACCGGAGAGTTCATTTTTAATTATTTCTATATTTTTCAAACCACGCCAGAACCGCCGCGATCTTGGCAACCAGATTACTTGGCCTATTAGCGATCCCATGTCCAGAATTTGGAATGCGAACCATTGCTGTCTCCACTCCTTCAAGTTTTAAAGCCGAGTAAAATTGCTCTGATTCTGCTATTGGAGTGCGATAATCCTGTTCTCCTGTAAGAAGCATAGTTGGAGTTGTAACATTCCCCACGTAAGAGATAGGTGATCTTTTAAGGTAAGATTCCGGGTCTTCCCAGGGTTTTTTCTCAAACCAGTATTTGCTAAAAAATCCCGGGCCATCGGCATACAGCACAAAACTATACCAGTTTATAACCGGTTTTGCTACTACCGCAGCTTTAAATCTATCTGTCTTCCCTACGATCCATGCGGTAAGTACTCCGCCACCGCTTCCTCCGGTCACAAAAAGATTATTATCGTCAACATAGCCCTTTTCCAGAACGGCATCTACCCCAGACATAAGGTCATCGTAATCGTGGTTTGGATAATCATGATGGATTAAATTCCCGAATTCTTCTCCATAGCTGGTGCTGCCTCGGGGATTGGAATAAAGCACTACATAGCCCGCTGCCGCATAGGCTTGAATCTCGGCTGAAAACACCGAACCATAACTGGCGAAAGGCCCCCCATGAATTTCGAGAATGAATGGATATTTTTTAGAGGGATCAAAATCTGGTGGTGTTACGATCCAGCCCTGAATTTCATGTTGATCGAATGAAGATTTCCAGGTAATCTCTTCTACTTTTCCCAGCTTCCGAAAGGAAAAAAGATCTTCATTTAGACTGGTTATCACTTTCGGTTTTCCGCCATCACTTACGGCAAGATCTGCAGGACGCTCCGTTGTACCTATAGTATAGGCTACAGTTCCATTTTTCGAAACTGAATAAGACGCGGCATTATAAGGTCTACCCAGGGAGAGGCCTCCCAGATTTTCAGCGATGGTTTTTACATTCCCCTTAAGATCTATGTAGCCAATTTTGGTACTTCCGCGATCGTCATATTGAAAATAAAGGCCCCTGCCCTTTTCATCCCAGTTTATATCGGAGATATTCCTGTCAAAGTCTCCAGAAATAAGCCTTGAATTATTTCCGTCAATATCGGCGACATACAAATTATTTAGCTGATAGCCCTGATACCTGTCATCAAAACCCAGGTAAGCGATCTTTTTGCCATCGGGAGAAATTTCAGGATCACGGTCTGGCCCCAACCTATCGGTAATCGCTTTTACATCTCCTGAGTTTATCTGTAATTGATAAATTTCAGAATTATTAGGCTCCAGATCAGCATTTTCATGAAGGTTTGCTGAAAAATATAATTGAGAATTGTCTTCAGACCAAACAGGAGTCCCATGATCAAATTCACTAAAAGTGAGCTGGCGCGGAGTTCCTCCATCTGTAGAAAGAATAAATATCTGATCATTTCCAGATTTGTAATAGCCTTCGCCGTCACCGCGATAATTAAGTTTATCAATATATTTTGGCGGGTCGTTCCAATTGGCTCCTTCAGGTTTTGGAGGTAGTTTCACAATAGATTCAGACTTTTTCGGGACGAACATGGTAAACGCAAGCTGTTTCCCATTTCCGGACCAGCTAACTGCTCCCGGACTTTCAGAAGTATTAGTAAGAGGAAAAACTTCACGGGAATCCAGCCACATTAGAAATAGTTTCGTTTTATCGTCCTGCATGTTAGACCGGAAAACGATCTTTTTACCGTCAGGCGACCAGCGTGGTGCCGCATCATTATGATTTCCGGAAGTAAGAGGTCGATTTTGAGTACCGTCGGGATTCACGATCCATAAATTAGACAGATCCTTATCTGTCATAATATCCTTAAAATTCCTGACGTAAATGATCTTATCGCCATTGGGAGATATTTGTGGATCTGAGACATATTCGAGATCAAATATGTCGGTAAGCTGGAAATTGGTCTTATTCTGTGATTGAAGATTCGTAAATAAAATCAGGAAGAGCAGTAGAGTAAAAATTCTTTTCATAGAAGTGTAGTTATTTAAATTTCAGATGCACAATTCTGCGCACCATAATTTATAACATATTTTGATATCAATTAATTTATTTATTCAAGTAATGTACTGGATATGAAAGAAAAGGCTGATTTTCATCTGCCTTTTAGAAACTTTATTGAATCATATTCCGACCAATTTCGGTTTTCCAGGTTTCAACATGGGAATAGAATTCCTGGATTTTTGCCATTGCTTTATCCCCGTCTCCGGCAAGTTTTCCCATTTCCTGAAACCACTTTACGTCCTCCGGACTTATTTCCCAGTTTAAAGACCCAACACCTTCAGGCATCTTCCAGGCTATGATATAATCATATTCCCCGGTGGTCATATCCATTGCAAAAGCAGGCGGATTAATACCTGCATTCGCATCGGCTTTGGCGAAATAATCCTCTATAATTTTTACCCCGGCGTCTTTCTCTCCCGGATTAAACTTTACATAAGCAACCATATGCCAGTTGGTATTCTCATGTTTCTTTTCTTTCATGTCCTGGGCGGATAAATTCAGACTTGTTACTAAAATTAAAATACCCGCTGCAAAAGTTTTTAATGCATTCATAATTTGATGGTTTTAGTTAGTAATAATGAATTATCGGTCTAAACCGAGTAGTTTAAACCACTGCAGAAGTCGGGAAGGTTAATAATAGGAGGGCTGAAATTATAATCGTAACCTGTTGATATTATCTAAATTAGTGATTTTTATTTAATAGGTAAGATTTTTATTTCCGGGATGTATGACAAGAAGGGTTTCTTAGAAATTTCGAATCGCTATTTTTGTAGTATGACGAATCGAAAATTAAAAAATGCAGAACTGGAGCGGAAAAGTGTTTCTGAATTTAAGGAAGCAGAAAAAACTCCCATTATTGTTATTCTGGACAATATAAGAAGCCTTAATAATATAGGCTCGGTATTTCGCACGGCTGATGCATTTCTTATTAAAAAGATCTATTTATGCGGCATTACGGCAAGGCCTCCTCATAAGGATATTCAAAAAACAGCCCTGGGAGCAACAGATACTGTAGATTGGGAATATATTGAAGACACTTTGGAACTGGTGGAAAATCTAAAAAAGGAAGGCGTTAAGGTATTTTCTATAGAACAGGCCGAAAATTCTGTAATGCTGAATGATTTTCAAGTTGAGAAAGGAAATACTCTCGCAGTCATTTTTGGAAATGAAGTCAAAGGAGTTCATCAAAACGTTGTTTCTGCAAGCCATGGTGTCATCGAAATCCCACAACTGGGAAGTAAGCATTCTTTAAACATAGCCGTTAGTACCGGTGTGGTTCTCTGGGATCTCTTCAGCAAACTAAAGGCACAGAAGAAAACATAAACAATAAGGGCAGTTATGCTCCAATTGTTGATGCATATTTGACATTTTTTAGTCGATTGTTAAATAAGTGCTATTCGTCGTGTTTATTTGTTTTTAGTCGAATTTTATTCTTAGTTTGTATTGGTCCGCCTTAAGTTGAATTTTTGATTTTTAAATACTTAACTTTAACTCAAGTCACCACCCGAAGATCCATTAACCTAATCTCATGGCTTAACCGTGAAACAGCTTTCTAGTTACTTAGGCCTTCTTTTTTTGCTGGTCATTATATCATGTAGCCCCGAACCTACAGTGAATCCTCCTGAACCAACTCCAAATGAGGAGGATCTTAGCCTTTTCTATATTAGTCCTTCTGGAAACGATACTAATTCCGGCCATTCCCCTGAAACTCCCTGGAAATCTTTGAGTATGATAAGCAGCCATGATTTCGATCCCGGCTCTAAAATTTTATTACAGGCAGAAAAAACACATTCAGGGAATTTTGATTTTGATGAAAATGATGGCGGAGATTCTCAAAATCCGGTAATTATAAGTACTTACGGCGAGGGGAAAGCAACTATCGATGCCGGGGATGACTTCGGAATATATGTACTTAATTCGGCTGGTTTTAAAATTGAAAACCTCATTGTAAAAGGAAGTGGGAAAGATTCAAATGAAAATTCAGGAATTCATTTTTATAATGACCTGGATGATGATATCAAACTTACAGGAATTAATATCTCAAATTGTGAGGTATATGGTTTCCGGGATTTCGGAATTGCAATTGGAGCTAAAAATGGAAATTCAGGATTTACTGAAGTTCTAATTGAAAAGAATAAAGTGCATGATATTCTTGATGTTGGCATTTCTTCCTATGGATTCTTTTCTTCAGACAAAACCGGTTATTCCCATTCCCAGATTGAAGTAAAACAATGTGAAGTTTATAATATATCAGGTTATGACAAACCTCAACATTCTGGTAACGGGATTTTGCTTTCGAACGTTCAAAATTCGTTAATAGACCGTAGTGTTGTATACAACAGTGGCCACGGCAATACAAATTGCGGAGGTCCGGTAGGAATTTGGTACTGGGATTCAGATCATGTAAAAATTCAAAATTGTGAGGTTTATAATATGAGCTCAGGAAGCGGCTGTGATGGTGGCGGATTCGATTTTGACGGTGGCGTAACCAATGGGATTATGCAGTATAATTATTCGCACAATAATGAAGGAGCAGGATTTATGGTGGGTCAGTTTGAAGGAGCCAGGCCTATGCATGATGTTACTGTAAGATATAATATCAGTGAAAATGATGCCACTACAAACGGCGGTAGCGTTTATCTTTTTAATGGAGATCTGGTAATGACCGATATTTATGTGTACAACAACACTTTATTTATCAACGAACAAAATACCAATTCCCGTTCGGCAGCAATCAAACTCTTAGACTGGAAAAAAATAGAAGGTAATATTCATATTATGAATAATATACTATATGCCAACAATGGTGCCGACGCGGTGATCGTACCCGATGGATATTCTGCCAGCTTACAGGGCAACCTGTATTACAGTGCTACAAATCTCAATATTTCATATCACGGAAAAAACTATGGTTCCCTGGAATCATTCAGAGATACAGGTAATGAATTTTATAATGAATCGCCTGCCGGTGTTGAAGGGGATCCTATGCTCCAGAATCCAGGCGGTGGAAATATTATTGGCTTTGGGAATAATCTCAGTATGCTCGAAGCTTATAAACTGAGTTCCAATTCTCCAGGTATTGATGCAGGAATTAATTTAAAAATTGACATAGGTGAATACGATTTTTACAAAAATACCACTATTCATAACGGAAAGCAGGATATTGGAGCTCATGAAATTTAGCTAAGTTAAAGCTGAATTGGTCAAAAAAGCAGGCGTGATGCCTGCTTTTTTCATTTAAGATGGGAATCAATTTCCGAAAGCAGATAAAGATAATCCTTCCTGTTACGAACAAAATCAAGACCCGAAATATCAATGATCTGCACCTCCATATTGGTCTGAGTCTTTATAAAGTTCAAATAACTTTGATTGATATTTACCAGATAATCCGGCTGAATATTTTGTTCGTAATCCCTGCCCCGTTTTTTAATATTTTCGAGAAGCCTGTCGGTATTTTGATACAGATATATATAAAGTTCAGGTTTTACAAGCTCTTTATACATTAGGTGAAAGAGTTTGTGATATAACAAATATTCATCTTCATGCAAGGTTATCTTCGCAAAAATAAGGGACTTGAAAACATCATAATCTGATATCACAAAGTCCTTAAAAAGATCATATTGAGCAAGATCATCTGAAAGTTGCTGATAACGGTCTGCCAGAAAAGACATTTCAAGAGGAAAAGCATAGCGCTCTTTATTCTCATAAAATTTAGGCAGAAATGGATTGTCTTTAAAGCGCTCCAAAATAAGTCGCGCATTAAAATCCTGAGAAATCATTGTTGAAAAACTGGTCTTTCCTGCCCCGATATTTCCCTCTACGGCAATATAATTACAGCCGGTAAATTTATATTTCGCCGAGGGGTTTTGAAGCCTATCCTGAATTACTGAAATCTCTGAATGATCATCAGTCTCTTTTAAAAGCCTGCTTATCTTTTTGTTTAAAACGGGATGCATTTCACTCCCGGCAATATCATTAAGAGGTTTCAATACAAAACTGCGCTGCGGGATTCCGGGATGTGGAATTTGCAACTCACTGGTGTTGATAATCTCCTCTTCAAGAAGGAGAATATCAAGATCTATGGTGCGGTTTTGATAATTTTCGTTATCGCTTCTTTCCCTGCCTAGCCCAGCTTCAATTTCAAGCAACTTTTTAAGTATTTTTCCTGCACTTAACCTGGTAGAGACAGAAACGCAGGCATTGAG
>JAGXII010000142.1 GCA_024635735.1 Christiangramia sp.
ATATGCGGCCATATTTTTCCAGCTCCTCTTTAAATTCTGGTAACAGTATTTTATGGTGCTTTTTGTCAAAATATCTCAAAGCATTTTCCAGGGCAAGTTTTTTCTCATCGGGGTCAAGAATATCCTTGCGTCGTGGGGCATGGTTTAGAGTGTCGTCGTATGCTTTTGCCTGCGGTAACTTATCAGGAATACCTTCCTGTATTTGTTCCTTGAAATCCATTAGTGTTTATTCTTGTTGGTTTGTCTTTTTATTATAGCCATAGGGGCAGTGCCGGCATCCACTTTCACAGCAATATCCTCGTTTTAAGTGGTATTGCTCCGTGAAACACCGGTAACCTTCAGGGGTAAGGTAATAATCACCTTCTTCAAGCGGTATCCTTTTTTTCTGAAAATCCATGAGGCTAAAATACAATTTCTTATCTTGAATGCATGATTTTGATCGTGAACAAACGCTTGCTTTCGGGTAGATTTAAGGGTATAAGTTTATGGCCTTTTGTGATTCTTGAAAGCGACTGCTTGAAGCATGATAAATTCTTTTTAAATCACGAGAAAATACATTTAAGACAGCAACTGGAGCTGTTAGTGCTTTTTTTCTATGTCTGGTATGCGATAGAATTCTTTGTTCGGTATCTTGATTGCAAGGACGGAATGCTTGCCTATAGAAATATCAGTTTTGAGCGTGAAGCCTATAGAAGAGAAAATGACCTGAAATACTTGAAAAAAAGACCATTCTGGGCATTTCTTAATTTTCTTTAATTAATTCGTCATCCTGAACTTGTTTCAGGATCTATGAGAAGCTGAAACAAGTTCAGCTTGACGTACAATTTTTCACTTATTCTAATTCCTATCGATTAGTTTTGCCTTATGCAGGACTTTTTTGAAACAAACACCTTTGGATCTATCCCGAATGAATTCATTACCGAATTTCCCGGAAGGATTCAGTTATGGATCAAGAGAGAAGACCTGTTACATCCTGAAGTTTCCGGAAATAAATTTAGAAAGCTTAAGTACAATCTTTTACAGGCAAAAGGAGCTAACGAGCATAGGTTACTTACCTACGGCGGTGCATTTTCTAACCATATTGCGGCAACTGCTGCTGCAGGTAAAATTTTTGGCTTTGAAACTATAGGTGTAATTAGGGGTGAAGAATTGAAAGATTTAAAATCTAAATGGAGTCCTACCCTCAAATATGCATATTCCTGCGGAATGAAATTTCATTTTATTTCAAGGGAGGAATATAGAAATAAGGCTTACGAAGAAAGCATCGAAAAACTGAAGGGCCTGTTTGGTGATTTTTTTATGCTGCCTGAAGGCGGTACTAATGAGAATGCGATTAAAGGCTGCGAGGAAATTTTAACCGAAAAGGATAAAGATTTTAATTATATATGCGCTTCGGTAGGAACTGGAGGAACCCTTGCCGGACTCATTAATGCGTCCGGCAGGCAGCAGAAAATTCTTGGTTTTCCGGCTTTAAAAACCGATTATCTAAATGATGAAATCAAAAAACTGACCAAAAGATCCAATTGGGAGCTTATACTAAATTTTCATTTTGGAGGTTATGCAAAAGTGAATCAGGATTTAATCGCCTTTATGAATGATTTCAGTAAAAAATATGGAATCATTCTGGATCCTGTTTATACGGGGAAATTAGTTTTTGGTATTTTTGAACTCATAAAACAGGGTTATTTTCCTTCGGGCTCAAAAATTCTTGCTATTCACACCGGTGGACTGCAGGGTATAGAAGGGATGAACCGTGTGTTAGAAAAGAAGAATATGCCTCAAATAATTTTATAATATGAAATTCATCCGGATTTTATCTGTTTTGCTAATCCTTGTTTTCGCGGCCTCCTGTGGGAGTAGAAAGAAGGTGGTGACTCGTAAGAAAGAGGAAGTGTCTATTGGTGACAGGGGCGAAGAGAATCGTCGTACTCCCGCTGAGGCGGTAGATGATATGAAGGAAGACACACCAAAGACTTCTTATAAATATACTGTTGAAAGTTATATCAGGGAGTTTGCTCCAATTGCCCAGGAAGAGATGCGGTTGTACAGAATACCTGCAAGTATTACCCTTGCTCAGGGGATTCTTGAATCGGGAGCCGGAATGGGAAAACTTTCCAGAGAAGCCAACAATCACTTCGGTATAAAATGTCATGACTGGAATGGTGAAAAGATTTATCATGATGATGACAGAAGGCAGGAATGTTTCAGAAAATATAAATACGCAAAATATTCATACAGGGATCATTCACTTTTTTTAGCCAATCGTGGACGGTATGCTGAATTGTTCGAGCTGGATCCTTATGATTATAAAGCCTGGGCAAAAGGTTTAAGAAAGGCTGGTTATGCGACAGATCGCCATTATCCTGATAAAATCATAGACCTTATTGAGCGCTATGAATTATACAGGTATGATTCAGAAAATGCTAGTAGGCCGGGACCTGTATATACTTCGGTTTCCGAAAGTAAATCAGAACAGCACGTTGTTGAAAAAGGAGATACTTTATATTCCATTGCGAAACAATATAATACCACGGTAGAAGATTTAAAAAAGACGAACAGGCTGGATGGGAATACTATTTCCATCGGTCAGGTTCTGAATATTAATTAGAGAAGTTTAGATTTTATGATTTATAAGAGAAGTAGTGAATTATTTAATGAAGCACAAAAGGTAATTCCCGGCGGAGTAAATTCGCCGGTAAGGGCCTTTAAAGCGGTAGGCGGGGATCCGATTTTTATTCAGAAAGCTGAGGGAGCCTATTTATATGATGAAGACGGAAATAAATTAATAGATTATATAAACTCCTGGGGCCCAATGATACTTGGTCATGCCCATAAACCGGTAGTGGATGCCGTGGTAGACAAGGCTCGTAAAGGAACTTCTTTTGGAACTCCAACAGAGCTTGAAACCCGGATTGCAGAACTGGCGGTAAAAATGGTTCCAAATATCGATAAGATTCGGATGGTAAATTCGGGTACCGAGGCCTGTATGAGTGCCGTTCGTCTTGCACGTGGATTTACGGGAAAGGAAAAGATCATCAAATTTGCCGGTTGTTATCATGGGCATAGTGATTCTTTTCTTATCCAGGCAGGGAGTGGTGCCGTTACTTTCGGAACTCCTAACAGCCCGGGTGTAACCCAGGGTACCGCAAAGGATACTTTGCTTGCAAAATATAACGATCTTGAAAATGTAAAGGAGCTAATTGCTGCGAATAAGGAGGAGATCGCCTGCATTATTCTGGAACCTGTAGCCGGAAATATGGGGTGCATACCTCCTGCCGAAGGCTTTCTGGAAGGGCTAAGGAAATTATGCAATGAAAACGACATTCTTTTAATTTTTGATGAGGTAATGACCGGATTCAGACTTGCTCCCGGGGGAGTACAGGAAAGATCCGGAGTAAATGCTGATATTGTCTGTTTCGGTAAGGTGATTGGTGGAGGATTGCCGGTAGGAGCTTTTGCCGCACGAAATGAAATTATGGATTATCTCGCTCCGGTGGGGCCGGTTTATCAGGCTGGTACCCTTAGCGGGAATCCGCTGGCGATGGCTGCTGGTTATGCCATGCTGAAAGAACTGCATGATAATCCTTCCATTTTTGAAAGCATCGATAAAAAGACTGAATATCTTCACGAAGGGATGGCTAGGGTAATCGAAAGTCATAAAGTAGCACATACTATAAACAGAGTGGGCTCCATGATCTCTGTTCATTTTTCGGAGGAACCGGTGACCGATTTTGCCTCTTCGGCAAAAGCTGCTTCCAACGGAGTTTTTAATAAATTCTTCCACGGAATGCTGGAAAACGGAATTTATATTGCGCCAAGCGCCTATGAAACCTGGTTTATTAATGATGCATTATCATACGAAGACCTGGATAAAACTATTGAGGTGGTAGATAAAGTAGCTAAGACACTTTAAGAGAATTCATTTTTAGCAATTCTTCCAGATAAGATCTTGAATTTGAAAGGCGGGGAACTTTATGTTGTCCGCCTACTTTATTTTTCTTTTTAAGCCAGTCGTAGAAAAGATTTTTTCTTGCCTGGTGGATTTTTGGCATATTCAGCGTCATATTATTATAGCGTTTGGCTTCATAGTCGCTGTTGACTTCCTGTAATGCCATGTCCAGTTGTTGTTGAAACCGGATAAAATCCTTTGGAGGGGTTTTGAATTCAATAATCCATTCGTGAGCTCCTTTTTCTTTTCCTTCCATAAAAATAGGAGCTACCGTGTAATCCATGATCTCGCAATTGGTTACCAGGGAGACTTTTTTGAGAGCTGTTTCGGCATTTTCTATAATAAGTTCCTCCCCAAATACATTAATATGATGCTTGGTTCGTCCGGACACTTTTATTTTGTAAGGATCTGTACTTGTAAATCTTACGGTGTCTCCAATTTTATATCGCCATAATCCTGCATTGGTAGTAATAAGAACAGCATAATTTTGATCTACCACAACTTCGCTTAGCGGAATTGCTTTTTCTTCGGAAGTGGCATAAGTATCCATTGGTATGAACTCATAGAAGATGCCGTAATCAAGCATAAGCAGTAAATCCTTGCTGTCGTTTTGATCCTGGCAGGCAAAAAATCCTTCAGAAGCATTATAGATCTCATAAAAACGGAAATTTTCCTGAGGCAATATCTTTTGATATTGTAAAGCGTAGGGTTCAAAACTTACCCCGCCATGAAAATACACTTCCAGTTGTGGCCATGCCTCAAAAAGATTTTCATTACCGGTAGTTTCAAGAACATTATTCAGTAAAACAAGCATCCAGCTGGGAACTCCAGCCAGACTGGTAACTTTTTCATGAATAGTTTCATTTACGATCGCGGGCATTTTCACTTCCCAGTCATGCATTAATGAAACATCATTGCTGGGAGTACTGCTAAATTCTGCCCAAAAGGGCATATTATCAATCAGTATGGCGCTAAGATCGCCGTAAGAAGTCCCATTCTCCCTGTAGATTTCCTTACTGCCGCCAAGCCTGAGGCTTTTCCCGGTAAACATTTGAGATTGCGGGTTGTTGTTCAGATATATACATAAAAGATCCTTTCCCGCAGCATAATGACAATCTTCAAGTGAATCCTGACTAACCGGAATAAATTTACTCTTAGCGCTGGTAGTACCGCTGGACTTGGCAAACCATTTTATAGGTGTAGGCCAGAAGATATTTGTTTCTCCGCGTCTGCTTCGTTCTATAGTAGTTGCCAGATCTTCATATCGCTGAATTGGCACCCGTTCCCTGAAGGTTTCATAGGAACTGATTTCAGAAAATTTATATTTCAGGCCTATCTCGGTATTCCTTGCCTTTATAATTAAATTTTTAAGTAACTCTGCCTGAACTTCATTAGGATATTTAATGAATAATTCCATCTGATGAATTCGCTTCTTCAGAAACCAGGAGGCTATGGAATTGACTAATGGAATTGGCATTATTTCTTGTTATCTTTAAGGCGTATTTTTTGCAAGGCCTGGTTATATGGTTAAAAATAAACGAATCTTTGAAGCCTGCAAAAAAAATCAATAAGCCATAAAATAAAATTAAATGAGATACGAAGGGGTTCTTACCAAAATGCGAACCGAATTATCTGAAGAAGTTCAGTATTACCTGGTGTGGGAGAATGATTTTTTAAACTTAAACCAGATTCTTGACAAAAAACTAAGCATAAATTTTCTGAAATATCAATGTCTTAATTGCGGGCTGGAGAAAAAGATCTTCAGACAGGGATTTTGCTATGACTGTTTCAGAACCATTCCCGCGGCCGGTGACTGGATAATAAATCCCGAATTAAGTAAGGCCCATCTTGATGAGGAGGACAGGGATCTTGAATTTGAAAAAAGAGCCCAGTTGCAACCACATGTGGTATATCTGGCAAATTCCAGCGATGTGAAAGTGGGAGTAACCCGGAAATCTCAAATTCCTACCCGATGGATCGATCAGGGGGCACATGAAGCCATCGAGATCGTGGAAGTTCCCAATCGTTACCTTGCCGGAATAACTGAAGTTGCTCTTAAGGATCATGTTAGCGATAAAACCAACTGGAGAAAGATGCTTACCAACGATGTCCTGGATCTTGATCTTGCAGAAGAACGTGAAAAATTAAAAGATTTTATTCCTGAAGAAGTAAAACCATACTATCTGGCGAATAATAAAGAACTGGAAATAAAATTCCCGGTTCATCAATTTCCGGCGAAAGTAAAAACCCTGAACCTGGGAAAAAATCCTTTCTACGAAGGGGTTTTAAAAGGTATTAAAGGGCAATACCTCATCTTTGAAGACGGAACCGTTTTTAACGTTAGAGGTCATGAAGGATTCGTGGTTGAACTTAATGTTATTCAATAACTATAGTTTCAATTAAAACAATTTAATTTTTTGTTCCAGGACCTCATAAAGAGTTTACTGCAATTCCTTCGGAATGATGGTTTTAGGATTGAGAAAGATTCAAGTCCAGGGAAAGGCAGAATTGTATTTTAAAGTTAGTTCTGGTTTTTTGAAGTTGTATCTGTTTTTTTCCTGGTATTCTTTAAAATACCGCCCAGAATATTCTTTGCCGCATTCTCCACTTCTTGTTGCTGTTGAGCTTTGGTTACCGAATCACGTTTGGTTGGAATCAAAATTCCGGTGGAATCTTTCGTGGTTTTAGTTGCCGTAGAATCTTTTACAAAAGGCTGATTAGGATCTCTTTTTCCCTTAAGAATATCATTAATCGCATCAATTCCTTTTTGTTCAAGTTTAGATTTCTGCTTTTCCACGATCTTCTGCGTGAGACTGCTTACCGCCTGGTTCATATCCAGATTGATCTTTGGATTTTGAAAAGTTCCTGTGAGTCCTATAGGTAATTCTACACTCATATTCTGTATTTCATCACCGCCTAACTTACTCAGTGCGCCTCCAACTTCACTTCCAAGATATTTAGCAGGAACATCCATTTTAAGATTATAATTCATGGCCATATCAAATCCATGGCTTCCGGAGACGTTCACATTAATATCTTTAATCTTAAAATCGAATGGTGCTATCTGTACCATTCCATCATTAAAGGTAAGTTTAGTTTTAAGGTTATCCAGATTGATTTTACTAAAGTCAATAAAATTCAATTTCCCGTCAAGTTGTGCCAGTAGTGCGGCCTGTTCCGGTCTGATTTCAGCAGTTAAAATTTGAGCAAGCGCATTTCCCACAATAGTATTTAGCTGAGGGGTGAAATCACTATTAAGATTACCTTTTAAATTGAGTGTAGACTGTAGTTTTCCCTGCAGTGCTTTTGCCAGCGGTGCCAATCCCTGCATTAAATCAAGGCCGTTAAAACTGGAAGCTATATCCAGAGAGTTCAGAGCCAGATCCATTTCAAAAACAGGAGTCTTATTTTTAGTGGAAACCATTCCGTCCAAACCAATACTTCCATTAAAAATGTTAGTAGTTATATTTTCAAGTCTGGCTGTTTCATCATTTATTACTAAAACTCCTTTGGCATTCTTAAGTTCAAGGTTATCATAAATAACCTTATTGGCGTTAAAATTAAGGGTGATATCAAGGAAAGAAGGTATTTGGATAGCTTCTTCTCCGGTTGTAGTAGTCACTGTTCTATCGCTGCCATCTTCAGCGGGTTTTTCCTCGGTTTTAGCAATCTTGAAATCGTTTATAGAAAATGTGTTGGAACGGGCCTGAAAATTACCTTTTAACTTTTGGTCTGTAAACAGGAAGCCAATTAGGTTTTGAAGTGAACCCGATGCTTCCAGATCGGTCTGGCCGGTGGTGAGTTTTAAATCGGGTACCTGGACATTTCCCTGATTAAAATTGAAGTTCGCACTGGAGATCTTTACTTCATTTGGTATCTCCGGTGAACGATAACTGAAATTTTTTATGGAAGCCAATCCACTGCTTTTTACATTTTGATATTGTTCCTTTTCAATAGAATTCATATCAAAACTGGTTTGCACATCGGCGGTGAGTATTCCGTTAAGATCCTGTTCCATTTCCAAAGGGTAAGCCTTGCTGATATTAGCAAGATTTACGGTTCCCTTTACTGCAAGATTAACAAACATGTTTTCGGTAAGATTGCTAAGTCGTCCTTTCGCCGCAAACCTGTCTTCATCAATCCTGAAAGTGGCTTTATCAATATTCACATAGGTATCTTGCGCTAATCCGGTCTCGTTAATAACTTCCATAACAAGGTTTATGTCCTGAACACTTTTTGGTAAATCGGGATATTTAAAGGACGCGTTATCTGAACTTACTTTTATATCCATTTTAGGAATATAGGTGTCATCTACAATCCCGAATATTCTACCGTTAACTATAAAATTACCGTTAGTGTTGACGTTTTCTATGTTTTTGGCATAGGTTGCGGGAATAACGGCAAGGAAGTTCTTGAAGTCGGAAGAAGGAGTTTTAAAAGTTAAATCCAGTTCGTTGTTATCTTCATTCACCTGCACATATCCATCAAAGGTTAAGGGTAATTGATTGATTCTGGCTTCATTTTCAAGAAAAGTATATTTTAAATTATCCAGATCCATCAGGAAATCCGCATCCAGACTAATGGTGTTATTGTCAAGATAATTCACACCGTCATAATCAAGAGATACCAAAGCTTCAGAATATGTTTTTAGTTTGGATTCTGAAAGGGAAAAATCGCCATTACCTTCATGATTCAGATCTCTAATATCTAAAGTGATTTTAGATTTTTCATCTACATATTTAACCCTGGAATTATTGATTTCATAATGCTTAAGATCCAGACTAAATGCGGAGCTGTCTGAAGTTTTTGCAGATGTTGTGTCTTCTATAGCAATTTCATAATTGTTTCTTCCCAGGGAATCTACCTTAATGTTAAGAAAGGTATTATTGAAACTGAGTTTGTCAATTTTCTTTGGCTCTTCACTACTTTTAAAAAGTTCTTTGACCGACATTTCCAGGATGACCTCGTCACTAAGCGCCAGGGTATCTCCCTTAAATGGTGTATTGTTAACCACACTTAAATCTTCGATCACAAGGGTTGCCTGCGGAAAGCTTCGAAACATGCTGAGGTTGACATCTGAGAATTCAACCTGTGCATTCACATTTTTATTGATGGTTTTACGCAACAGATCCTTAAGTTGAGATTCAAAAATGAAAGGCGTGGCTATCAATAAAATGATGACAGTAAGCAGAACGAAACTAATTATCTTAAATATCTTTTTCATATCTGGTCAAACTTTAATTCTTCAGCAGCTTCAAGGCTAAAAATTCTTCTTAGCCCGTATACCGCAATGTATAAAAACGGAGTGTCCAGAATCGCAATTAAAACCTTGAATAAAAATCCGCTAAGTAATAATCCGCCAAAAAGGCTCCAGTCTATCTTACCAAAACTACAGAGCAAAAACAGGACCGAAAAGGTATCGACGAACTGAGAGAAGAACGTGGAAAAGTTATTTCTAATCCATAAATGCCTGCCTTTTGTAAGCTTTTTCCAAAAATGGAAAAGCTGTATGTCTATATATTGAGCCAGCAGGTAGGCGACCATAGACGCAAAAACAGCGATAGCTGCAGCTCCAAAAACCTTTTCAAATAAAGTGTTTCCTACCGGCGACCAGGTTGTGGCAGGAACTGCATTAGAAAGGTACACAATAATTAAGGAAAAAAAGGAGGCGAAAATTCCTGTTGTAACCACCTGGTTCGCCTTTTTCTTACCGTAAACCTCACTTATAATGTCGGTTATTAAAAATGTCACGGGATAGGGCAGAATTCCAACAGAAATTTCAAAAGTATACATTCCGAAAAAATCCCAGTAGAAAAACTTTTGAAAGATCAGGTTAGAAACAACAAGGGATGTAATAAACAGAGCTGTAAGGACCATATAGATTTGCTGAGCCTTAAGCTTGTCTTTCATATAAAATTTGGCCAAATTTTTTTATTAAAGTCTTTACCAAAAATAAGAGTATGTGGTTTTGTTTTGCTTAATTTGCTGTGAAATTATTTGCCGCTACCTCTTAAAATTTTCTTAATTCACATTGAAATCCCCGAAAACTGTAATATTAGCCCTGGGAAGTAATCTAGGTGACCGCCTGGATATTATGCAGCAAGCCCTTAATAAAATTCATGAAGAGAACATTAACTTTAGGACTTATTAAAATAAAATGCAAGCTAATTAGATCAGAGATTAATGGATGCATTAAGATAATTGTATGGATTTGCTGGAACCTTCAGAAG
>JAGXII010000143.1 GCA_024635735.1 Christiangramia sp.
ATTTTCACACCTTGCAGCCAGTGAAGACTGGCAGGAAAGAGATTTTACGGTGGGCCAGATAGACCTTTTTAGAAAAATGAGCTGGCAGCTTATTGAAAATCTTGGCTATCACCCATTACTTCATATCTGCAATACCTCCGGAGTGATAAATTATCCCAAGGCCGCTTTCGATATGGTGAGAAGTGGCATTGGCCTTTATGGATTTGGTAATGATAAAAAAGTGGATCCGGAGTTAAAACCGGTGGTAACACTCAAAACCATTATTTCACAGATAAGAAATCTACAGCCGGGCGCAACCGTAGGATACAACAGGGTTTTCAAAGTTGAAAAACCTTCCAGGATCGCGACTTTGCCAATTGGCCATGCCGACGGGATTAACCGCATCTATGGAAAACAAAAGGCAGGGGTTATCGTAAATGGCAAATACGCGCCGATTGTAGGTAATGTTTGTATGGATATTATCATGATAGATGTTACCGGAATAGACTGCGAAGAAGGGGACGAAGTCATAGTTTTTGGCGGGGACCAGCATCCCGTTAAATTCGCAGAAGCAGGAGGGACTATTTCTTACGAATTAATAACAGGAATACAACGCCGCGTGACCCGCAGAATCATTCCTGAAAAAACAACTTCTTAATATTTTATATTTTTCACTAAATTAGAGCTCAACTAACACTAATGACCATTAGATTATGAGCTTTTTTTCTGATTTTAAGGAATTTCTTCTAAAGAAAGACATCATAGTCCTGGCCACAGCGGTTATCATTGGAGCCGCGTTCAATAAGGTAATTTCATCGGTTGTAGCCGATGTTTTTATGCCAGTTATCGGGCTAATTACCGGGGGCGTAGATTTGACTCAGAAATTTATTCCGCTGGATGGCAAGCATTACGATTCGCTGGAAGCAGCACAGGAGGCTAATGCCGCCGTTATTACTTATGGTAACCTAATTCAGGCCATTATATACTTTATTATTGTAGGCCTCTTTATATTCTTATTTTTACGGGCTTACGAAAAAACTAAGAAAAAAGAAGAAGAAGCTGCTCCGGCACCAAAAGGTCCAACTCAGGAAGAGCTTTTAATAGAAATAAGAGACGAACTGAAAAAACAAAATTCATAAGAAGTACGCTTACCGCTACACTATTCATTTTTAAACCAAACCCCCTGCCGAAAGCAGGGGTCTTTTTTTAACAAAAATGAAAAATGCGTTTAAAATTTCAAAAATGACTAATTTTTTCACCTATTTGAGGCTCAGTTTATAGTCTTCTAATACCTTTGCAATCAAATTTTTAATCCCAAACAAATGAAAGTAGCTGTTGTTGGCGCCACCGGGATGGTGGGAAGCGTAATGCTAAAAGTACTTGAAGAAAGAAATTTTCCTGTGACAGAATTAATTCCTGTAGCTTCAGAAAAATCTGTGGGTAAAAAACTTTCTTTCGCTAATAAAGAATATGAAGTAGTAGGACTTGAAACAGCTGTTTCCATGAAACCTGATATTGCTCTGTTTTCGGCCGGAGGAGATACCTCTCTGGAATGGGCTCCTAAATTTGCCGCTAATGGAACGACTGTTATAGACAATTCCTCTGCCTGGAGAATGAATCCAGCTAATAAGCTTGTAATTCCTGAAATCAATGCCGGCCTTCTCACAAAAGAAGACAAGGTAATCGCTAATCCAAATTGCTCTACCATTCAATTGCTTATGGCTTTAAAACCATTGCACGATACATATGGAATCAAAAGAGTAGTAGTTTCCACCTATCAGTCTATTACAGGAACAGGAGTGAAAGCAGTTCGCCAGCTGGAGAATGAATATGCAGGAGAAAAAGGAGAAATGGCTTACCCATACCCTATTCACCGCAACGCGCTCCCACATTGTGATGTCTTTCAGGAAAATGGATACACCAAGGAAGAGATGAAACTGAGCAATGAAACAATGAAGATCCTTGGAGACGATTCAGTAAAAGTTAGTGCTACAGCGATAAGAATTCCTGTTGTAGGTGGGCATTCAGAATCGGTTAATATAGAATTCAAAAAAGAATTTGACGAGGTTGAAGTTCGCCAGTTACTTGCCGATTTTCCGGGAATCACCGTACAGGATAATCCGGCCGTTAATACCTATCCAATGCCTATTTATGCGGAAGGAAAAGATGATGTTTTTGTAGGGCGAATTAGACGCGATTATTCACAACCTAATACTTTAAATATGTGGATCGTGGCCGATAATCTTCGTAAAGGAGCGGCTACCAACGCAGTGCAGATTGCTGAATATTTAGTTGCTAAAGACCTGGTATAGAAAAATTCAATATATCCATAAACTCAAAAGCCTGAATTTCTGATACATTCAGGCTTTTTTTATACTAACTTTAGGACCTAAAGTTAATCTATATGAAGAAAATATTTACTCTGATCATCGCCGCAGGATTATTAACGGCCTGCCATGACGACGATAAAAAAAATGAAACTACCGCATTGAATTACCCTGAAACTAAAAAAGTAGATACCGTAACAGATTATTTCGGTACTAAAGTTAAAGATCCTTACCGCTGGCTTGAAAATGACCGGAGTGAAGAGACTGAAAACTGGGTCAAAGCCGAAAATAAAATCACCTTTAATTACCTGGAAAAAATTCCATACCGGGACAAGCTTAAGCAACGACTCACCGAGCTATGGGACTACGAAAAACTTAGCGCTCCATTTACCGAAGGAGATTATATCTATTTCTATAAAAATGACGGTTTGCAGAACCAGAGTGTGCTGTACCGCAAAAAAGGTGAAGAAGGCGAGCCCGAAATTTTCCTGAATCCGAATACTTTTAGTGATGACGGTACCACCTCTCTTGCCGGATTAAGTTTTTCTGAAGACGGGAAGAAAATGGCATATGCTATTTCAGAAGGAGGAAGCGACTGGAGAAAAATAATTGTTCTAAACGCCGAAAACAGGGAAAGAATGGAAGATACTATCCGCGACGTGAAATTCAGCGGGATTTCCTGGAAAGGAGATGAAGGCTTCTATTATTCCAGTTATGACAAGCCAGAAGGCAGCCAATTATCGGCGAAAACCGATCAGCATAAATTATATTATCACAAGCTTGGAACTAAGCAGAGTGACGACAAAATAATCTATGGAGATTCTGAAGAGCAAAAAAGAAGATATGTTGGAGGCAGTGTGACTGAAGACAATCATTACCTCATTATTTCAGCAAGAAATTCCACCTCGGGAGGTGAGCTTTACCTGATGGATCTCACCAAAAAAAATCCTGAACTGGTCCCGATTATTGACAATTTTGACACCGATACTGATGTAATTGATAATGAAGGCAGCCAGTTATTTATAGTTACCAATATGGATGCGCCTAACCGCCGCGTGGTAACTGTAGATGCTTCCAATCCTACACCTGAAAACTGGAAAGATTTTATTCCTGAGACTGAAAACGTTTTAAGTCCGAACACCGGTGGTGGATATTTCTTTGCGGAATATATGGTAGACGCTATTTCCAAGGTGAAACAATATGATTACCAGGGGAAACTTGTACGTGAGGTAGAACTTCCGGACATAGGTTCCGCCAATGGATTTGGCGCTAAGAAAGACGAAGACGTGCTGTATTATTCCTTTACAAATTATGTGACTCCGAGTACTATCTATAAATACGACATCGAAAAAGGAACTTCTGAAGTTTATAACAAACCCAATATTGATTTCAACCCTGAAGACTATCAAAGTAAACAGGTTTTCTATAATTCCAAAGACGGAACCCGAATCCCAATGATCATCACCTTCAAAAAAGGCACGGAGATGAATGGTAAAAATCCTACTATTTTATATGGTTATGGTGGATTCAACATTAGTCTTACTCCGGGATTCAGCACTGCCATGAGCGTTTGGTTAGAGCAGGGAGGAATTTATGCTGTACCTAACCTAAGAGGTGGTGGAGAATACGGAAGAGAATGGCATGATGCGGGAATAAAAATAAAAAAACAGAACGTTTTTGATGACTTTATCGCTGCTGCAGAATATTTAATTGAAAACAATTATACTTCTAAAGATTACCTGGCCATTCGGGGTGTTTCTAACGGCGGTTTACTCGTTGGGGCTACTATGACACAAAGACCGGATCTTATGAAGGTTGCGCTTCCCGCAGTAGGTGTAATGGATATGTTGCGTTACCATACTTTCACGGCCGGTGCCGGATGGGCTTACGACTATGGAACTTCTGAAGACAGCAAGGAAATGTTCGAATATATTTATGACTATTCTCCGGTTCACAATGTGAAAAAAGGAGTTGAATATCCGGCTACCCTTGTCACTACCGGAGATCATGATGACAGGGTTGTTCCTGCTCACTCTTTTAAATTCGCGGCAGAACTGCAGGAAAAACAAGCAGGTGATGAACCTGTTTTAATCAGAATTGAAACCAAAGCCGGTCATGGTGCCGGCAAACCAACCAGTATGATTATAGAAGAATATGCTGATATATTTGGTTTTACTCTCTATAATATGGGATACGAGGCGCTCCCGAATGAACTGGATAAAAATATTAAGGGATAGACCTTAATCATAATAAAATAAAAGGCGTGGAGTAATTTCCACGCTTTTTTATTTGCTTAAATAAGGATGGAAACTTCTTCGCTTAATCTCGATTTCTTAACTTTCAATTTCTAAAGTCTGTCTATGCTGAAACTTGAAAAAGTATCTTTTGCCTATGATAAAGAACCGGTATTAAAAAATATCAGTTTTCAAATTGATAAGGGTCAAAATGTTTCAGTGATTGGTGAAAGCGGATGCGGTAAAAGCACTTTGCTGAAGCTTATTTACGGGTTGCTGCATACCGATGGAAAAATCTCCTGGGAAGATGAAGAACTGCTCGGGCCAAATTTTAATCTTGTTCCCGGCGAACCTTTTATTAAATATCTCGCGCAGGATTTTGATCTCATGCTTCCCCTAAGCGCAGCAGATAATGTGGGTAAACATCTTAGTAATTTCTATCCTATTATAAAGAAAAGAAGGATTCGAGAATTACTTGAAGTAGTAGAAATGACAGATCTTGCCGATAAAAAAGCCAAATATCTTAGTGGCGGACAACAACAGCGTATTGCGCTTGCAAGAGCCCTGGCCAAAGAGCCGAAAGTTTTATTGCTGGATGAACCTTTTAGCCATATTGATCATTTTAGAAAGAATAACCTGCGACGAAGGCTTTTTTCTTATCTAAAAGAAAAGCAGATAACCTGTATAATTGCCACTCACGATAGTACTGATGCCCTTGCTTTTGCCGACAGAAGCTTAGTGATCAAAAATGCCGGAATTTATGCGGAAGGAACTCCTCAGGAATTATTTCAGGATCCACCAAATAAGTATGTGGCCTCCTTATTTGGAGACGTAAATCACTTAATGCTGAAAAATATTAAACCTGAAAATAACAGTAGAAAACGGGTCATCCTTTATCCCCATGAAATTGAAATAGTAAAGAATTCAGCAATAAAGGCTGAGGTTAAAAAATGCTACTTTAAGGGAGAAAGCTTTTTAATTGAAGCATTACTGAATGGTGAAAATGTATTAATAAACCATGATAAAGAACTGCCTGTTAATACCAATATCCACCTTAAAATATTGGATAGCCTGATAGAGAGGAGACTCAAATAATTTCTTCAATCTTATATTTTTTCCCGCCAATATTAAAAGAATCATTTCTCTTCTTTCCAATAAGCTGTCGCGCAACCGGAGACTGTATTCCTACGGCATAAAACTTTCCCTCATTCACCATAATCTCTCCCGCGGGAATTGAAATAAAATAACTGGAATTACTCGTCATTACAATACTGCCCAGAATCACGGTATCATGGAATTCGTTTTGTTCTATGCGGTTTAAGATCTTTTCAAGACGATCATATTCGTTAAGCTGATTGGTTAACTTATTCCATTCGATATTGATCATTTCGCGCCCCGTCTCATATTTATCGCCGGCACTGCTTTTAGATTCGTTTTCAAGATCTTCTTTGAGACCTGACAGCGAATCTTTTACTATTCTTATCTTTTTATCCAGGTAAGACTTACAGGCTTTGATAAGTTCATTTCTGTTAACCTTCATCTTATTCAAGACTGAATTTTCCATAATTCTGCATCTGGCGAACAATCCAGTTTTTTCTACGCTGTATAAAACCTGAAGCTGGATTCGCCCTGTATTGCCTTGGATTAGGCAAAACTGCCGCAATGGCTGCAGCTTCATATGCTGAAAGCTGAGAAGCATTTTTATGAAACCAGAACTGAGCGGCAGCCTGAGCTCCATATACTCCTTTGCCCATTTCAATACTGTTTAAATAGACTTCCAGTATCCTCTCCTTACTCCAGAGCATCTCAATTAAAAAAGTAAAATAAGTCTCCACTCCCTTTCTGAACCAGGTTCTTCCGGGCCATAAAAAAACATTTTTAGCCGTTTGCTGTGAAATTGTTGAAGCTCCGCGAATCCTGCGGCCAGATCTGTTATCGTCCATGGCTTTCTGAATAGCTTCAAAGTCAAAACCGCTGTGGTTTACAAAATTTTGATCCTCACTGGCAATGACCGCAAGCTGAAGATGCCTTGATATATTTTCGATAGGTTCCCAGTCGTGTTGAATTTCTTCCTCCGGATTCTCAAAGTAGCGTATCGCCATTAATGGAGTAAAGGGTACAGGAACCCATTTGTATACCACAACAATGAAAATACTGAATAGGAATAGTCCAAAAAGGATTTTAAAAATGAACCTGAAAATTCGTTTTATCATGATTTTGTTGCTAGAACTGCAATTTCTTTCCCAACTAGGCTGCCAATGGCAATTCCCATTCCGCCAAGTCTGACACCGCAATATACATTTTCTGAAATTTCCCTGATTATCGGTTTCTTTTGATTCCCCACACCCATTATTCCACTCCAGGACTGCTGAATCTCGAAACTGGTATCAGGAAGAATACAGTTTTTAAGCAAATCTTTTAACCTGTTTTGAATAAGATCCGTAAGGCCAGTTTCATCGGTTTCTTCGGCTTTAAAATCCAGATTTCTTCCGCCGCCAAAAAGCACGCGATCTCCAATATTTCTAAAATAGTAGTATCCCTTATCCAGATGAAAAGTTCCTTTAAAAGGTAAGTTTTTAATTGGTTTAGTAACCAAAACCTGAGCTCTTGCGGGTTTAACCTCCTTTATGCCCAGACGTGATGCGAAACCATTCGTCGCGATAATAAGTTTTGCGGTAGAAATTTCGAATTCATCAGTTTTTACTGAAAGGCCTTCCGGTGTGTTTTCATAAGATTTTACTTCAACACCATTCAAAATACGAATTCCTTCCCCTAAAACTTTTCTTACCAGGGAACTCATCATTTTACCCGTATCTATCTGTCCTTCAAACTGATTATAAATAAGATCCTTCTGTATTTTTTGAAATCCGAATTTATTCTTTGAAACACTAAAAACATCCTGGTGAAAAATCTGGGAAAGAAGATCATTCACTTCAGGTAATTTTTGCAGACATTCTTCATAAAGTTCCTCATCTTCCAGGGTGAATAACTCATAGCCTCCATAAGTTCTCAAATCAATATTCTGATCACCCAGGTTCTTTCGAAGTAATTCAAGCCCGTTAATGCGCTTTTGAACAAGCTGTACTATTTCTTCTTCTGAATGAGTTTTAAGGTCGTCTATAATCTCTGAAATGCTTCCAAAACAGGCAAAGCCGGCATTCTTTGTACTGGCTCCTTCCGGCAACATTCCTTTTTCAAGAATAAGGATCTTTGCTTCCGGTTCATTGCGCTTTAATTGAAGTGCACAATTAAGACCGGTAATTCCACTGCCGATAATTGTATAATCGATATTAGAAAACCAGGAATCGGTTTCCCAAAAGGAAAAATTCATAGGTTAGTATTTACTAAAGTTTAAATTACAAAATAATGGGCACAAAAAACCCCGGTAAAAACCGGGGTTAATTTTATTCCTCTTCCTGGGGTTTCATCTTGAAATCCTCCATGAATTTCGTAGTATAATTTCCTTCAACATAATCAGGATGATCCATCAGCTGTCTATGGAAAGGAATAGTGGTTTTAATTCCTTCAATCACAAATTCATCCAGTGCACGCTTCATTTTATTGATCGCTTCTTCCCTGGTTTGAGCGGTAGTGATCAATTTTGCGATCATAGAATCGTAGTTTGGCGGGATTATATATCCACTGTACACATGCGTGTCAATACGCACTCCATGTCCTCCGGGTGCATGAAGATTCGTAATCCTTCCTGGACAAGGACGGAATCCATGATAAGGATCTTCCGCATTAATTCTACATTCTATAGAATGTAATTGTGGAAAATAATTCTTTCCTGAAATTGGCACGCCTGCCGCAACAAGTATCTGCTCACGAATAAGGTCATAATCTATTACCTGTTCGGTGATTGGATGTTCTACCTGGATACGGGTGTTCATTTCCATAAAGTAGAAATTACGGTGTTTATCCACCAGGAATTCTACTGTTCCCGCACCTTCATATTTGATATATTCAGCAGCTTTTACCGCGGCTTGACCCATTTTTTTCCGAAGTGTATCCGTCATGAAAGGTGAAGGTGTTTCCTCAGTTAACTTCTGGTGACGACGTTGGATAGAACAGTCCCTTTCAGATAAGTGACATGCTTTTCCGCTGCTGTCTCCCACAACCTGAATTTCGATATGGCGAGGCTCTTCAATAAGCTTCTCCATATACATTCCATCGTTTCCGAAAGAAGCATCAGCTTCTTTTCTAGCCGATTCCCATGCTGCTTCGAGATCTGCTTCTTTCCATACGGCACGCATTCCCTTTCCACCACCACCTGCGGTAGCTTTCAGCATAACCGGAAAACCTATTTCCTTTGCGAGCTTAAGGCATTCCTTATAATCTTTCAGGATACCTTCAGATCCAGGAACGCAGGGAACTCCTGCCTCTCTCATGGTCGCTTTGGCCGTAGCCTTATCTCCCATTTTTGAGATCATCTCAGGAGAAGCTCCGATGAATTTTATTTCATGTTCTTCACAGATCTTGGAAAATTTGGCGTTCTCTGATAAAAATCCGTAACCTGGATGTATCGCATCAGCATTTGTTATTTCAGCAGCTGCGATAATATTTGATATTTTTAAGTAAGAAAGGTTGCTGGGCGGAGGTCCAATACACACCGCTTCATCGGCAAATCTTACGTGAAGGCTTTCGGCATCTGCGGTAGAATATACCGCCACCGTTTTTATACCCATTTCTTTACAGGTACGGATTACGCGCAAAGCGATCTCCCCTCTGTTGGCTATTAATATTTTTTTAAACATACCTATTTGCTTTTAAATTCTGAAGGCTGGAAAACCTAACAGTTACTAAAACGGGTAGTAATTAAGATGGATCTACTAAGAATAATGGCTGATCAAATTCTACAGGTGAAGAATCGTCTACCAGTACTTTTACGATTTTTCCCGAAACTTCACTTTCAATTTCATTGAAAAGTTTCATAGCTTCAATTACGCAAAGAACGTCGCCTTCTTTAATGCTATCGCCAACTTCAATAAAAACAGGCTTATCAGGGGAAGGTTTTCTGTAGAAAGTTCCAATAATTGGAGATTTCACAGTAATATATTTTGAGTCATCGGCTTTAGAATCCTTTTCTTCTGAATCACCAGATGGTGATTGCGGAGCAGGAGCCTGGGGCTGTTGTTGCTGCTGAGCCGGCATTTGCTGCGGCATCTGGCCTCCTACCGGCACTTGTTGTACTATGGTAGTTTCTTTTTCGTCTGAACCTGTTTTAATGGTGATCTTAACGTCGCCTGTTTCAAGTTTTACCTCGCTGGCGCCAGATTTGGCTACAAACTTTATAAGGTTTTGAATTTCCTTTAAATCCATAATATTTGGTGTTGGTTTTTTATGAGTTATAAGCCCATTTAAGGTACGCAGCTCCCCATGTGAAGCCACCTCCAAAAGAGGCAAATATTAAGTTATCTCCTTTTTTAAATTTCTTTTCGTAATCACTTAGTAATAAAGGTAAGGTAGCTGAAGTTGTATTTCCATATCTTTCGATATTCATCAGTACTTTATTTTCATCATGGAGGTGCATTCTATTGGCAGTCGCATCGATGATCCTCTTATTGGCCTGATGGGCAACCAGCCAGTCTACATCTTCATTTGTAAGATTGTTTCTTTTCATGATCTGCTCGCTAACCCCTGCCATATTTGATACGGCAAATTTGAATACCGTCTTCCCGTCCTGTCTCACAAAATGAAGTTTCTTGGCAACAGTTTCTTCTGTAGGTGGAATAAGAGATCCTCCGGCTTCAATATTTAAAGAATCCCGACCAATAGAATCACTTCTCAAAATCTCATCCTGTAGTCCAAGTCCTTCGGTATTTGGTTCCATTAATACTGCTCCTGCACCGTCACCAAAGATGATACAGGTCGTCCTGTCAGTATAATCAATAATAGAAGACATCTTATCTGCTCCAATAACCATTACTTTTTTATACCGGCCAGACTCTATATAAGCTGCTGCAGTAGACATCCCATATAAAAAACTGGAGCAAGCCGCTTGCAAATCGTAAGAAAATGCGTTAGTTGCTCCTATCTGTGTTGCCACATGAACTCCGGTAGATGCCACAGGCATATCCGGTGTTGCAGTTCCCATTATAACAAGATCTATTTCTTTGGGATCCAGGTTAGCCTTTCTTATAAGTTCCTTTGCCGCCTGGATTGCTAAATATGAAGTTCCTTTTTTGGGGTCTTTTAATATTCTCCTCTCCTTAATCCCTGTTCTCGTGGTGATCCATTCATCTGTTGTATCCACCATTTCTTCCAACATCTTGTTGGTTAACACATCTTCGGGAACATATCCTCCTACAGCTGTAATTGCTGCCGTGATTTTACTCATAAATTTGGTTTTAATTCACCAGTATCCGGTCTCAAAAGGATTTCTACATTCATAGAAAAGTACTAAAATTAATTCGAACCGGCGTGCAAATTAAGGTCTTTTTTGGACTTATTCAACTAAAAACAAAAAACTCCCACAAAGTGAGAGTTTCTGTAATTTTTTGATTCTCCTAAAAGAAATTAAGCTTCAATTTCTTCAGTGTTATCAATTAGTACCTGGCCTCGGTAATATAGTTTACCTTCATGCCAGTGAGCTCTGTGGTATAGGTGTGCTTCACCTGTTACAGAATCTACAGCCACTTTTGGAGCTGAAGCTTTATAATGTGTTCTTCTTTTATCTCTTCTGGTTTTCGAGATTTTTCTCTTTGGATGTGCCATGGCTTCCTATTAATTATTCGTTTAATAAATTTTTTAATTTGTCCCAGCGAGGATCTATTTCTTCCTCTTTTTTCTTTTTCTGATTTTTCAAACTAAGCTCTTCCAGCTTATCAAGTACGTCAGATTTCAAAGTTCCGTCTTCTACTCCCGGATGTACCCTTTTTTGAGGCACCGAAAGTACCACTAATTCGTAAATATATTGCTGAACATTTACCTCATATTCACCATGTGGCAAAATGAGTAAATCCTCATCGTCATTATTGAATTCGTCGCCGAATTTGATCACGAGAAATAATGTACTCCCGATTGGCTGATCGTAAGGCTCATTTGTAAGATCACAATTTACATTTACTGTCCCGCTGGCTTGAAAAGTTAACTCCATCATAGTGGATTTCTTTTCAAACAACAGGTCGATCTTTACATTCGCGCTATTGAATTCGTCGTACTCAAAATGTCTAAAGAACTCGTTATCTAACTCATACTCAAACTGGTGTTTCCCAAGCTTTAATCCCTTAAAAGGAATTGTAAACTCTTCTAAATTCCTCATCTCATCCTCAGTTTTGAGTGCCCTCTGTTTCCAGAAAGGCGGGTGCAAAGATATAAAAATTAATCAATTATAGGCTTTTTATAAACAAATTTCTGTTTATATCTTTTTGCCTTGTTTCTTCAGGGGATTTTCAGTTAAATCCCTATATTCTTCCCTGGCCTTATAAATTTCAATGGCCTTAAAAACCGCTTCCTTAAATGAGTTAATATTTGCTTCATTTTTACCGGCGATTTCGAATGCAGTTCCATGATCAGGAGAGGTTCTTACCTTATTTAAACCAGCTGTAAAGTTCACTCCTCTTCCAAAAGATAATGTTTTAAACGGAATTAAGCCCTGGTCATGATACGAAGCTATCACCGCGTCAAAATTCTTGTAATTTTTTGAGCCGAAAAAGCTGTCTGCAGCATATGGCCCAAAGACTAAATCTCCATTATCTCTTATTTTCTGAATTGTAGGCTTTAGAATTTCTTCATCTTCCTTTCCTATCAAGCCCTGATCTCCACTATGCGGATTAATACCCAAAACCGCGATTTTTGGTTTTTCAACCCTGAAATCCTGTTTTAATGTCTGCTGAATTATCTTTATTTTTTTCTGAATAAGTTCCGGTGTAATTACCGAAGCGATATCCTTCAACGCCACATGATCTGTTAATAATCCTACTTTAAGATTATCGGTGATCATTAACATTAAACTCTCTCCTTCCAGTTCTTTTGCCAGATAATCTGTATGGCCCGGAAAGCTAAAATTGTCCGACTGAATGGTCGCTTTATTAATAGGCGCCGTTACAAGAACATCAATTTCATCATTTTTTAAAGCTTTTGTGGCAGCCTCTAATGATTTAAACGCATATTCACCAACTTTGATATCTTCTTCTCCAAAATTGATATTTACATTCTCCTTCCAGACATTCATCACATTGATCTTTCCGTCTACTGCTTTGGAAGGTTCATCAATCCCCTGGAAATGTGTGGAAAGATTATAATGCTTCTTTAAAAAATTTATAATTTTAGACGAAGCGAAGATAATCGGGGTACAAAAATCCAGCATTCGGGAATCGTCAAAGGTTTTCAGCACGATTTCACTTCCAATTCCATTAAGATCCCCAATGCTAATTCCTAATTTGATCATTTCAGCATGTTTCATAAAGTTTCCCGATATAATATTTTAATTTTACACACAAATGTAACCATTATTATAGAAAACAATGTTCACCGGAATCATAGAAGAATTAGGAAAAGTAAGCAATCTGGAAAAATCGGGAAATAATCTCAATATTACCATCGAAGCCGGAATGGCTCCGGAATTAAAAATAGATCAGAGTGTGGCACATAATGGGGTTTGTCTTACTGTTGTTACAGTAAATAATCAAGAATATATGGTTACTGCCATTAAAGAGACTTTAGATAAAACCAATCTTTCTCAACTTCAATCGGGAGATTTTATCAACCTGGAAAGAGGAATGAAATTAGGGGACCGTCTGGACGGACATATAGTACAGGGACATGTAGATCAAACTGCTACCTGTAAGCATGTTAAAGAAGAAAGCGGAAGCTGGGTTTTTACATTTGAATATGATCCGAATATTGGCAATATAACTATTGAAAAAGGCTCTATAACGGTTAATGGTGTAAGCCTAACCGTTGTAAACTCTCAGAAAAATGAATTTAGCGTTGCTATAATTCCTTACACTTATGAAAATACGAGCTTTAAAAATTTAAAAGAGAATGATATTGTAAATCTGGAATTTGATGTAATTGGTAAGTATGTAAAAAGAATTAGTGAAATATCTTAATTCATTTCGAACTTGCGTAGCTTATAGCAGCCATACATTACTCCCACTGCCATTAAGAGGTAAACGTAATCATCAATAGGCAAACATAATCCAACCGGAGGCGGCACTCCAGGGCGGTTTGGATTTCCAGTACTAGTGCCGGGATCACAGGGAGGTCCCCCAATATGCCTCCGCTCCTGGGGAGGAGGCGGTCCATTCTCCTGGGCCAGTGCAGACGAAGACAGGGTCATGCCTATAAAAAGCATTAAAGCCACTATCAAACATTTATACTTCCCCATAGATGTAAGGTTAATATTATCGGCTAAAAGTCTCTAAAAATAGAATTTTCTATAAATTACAGTCTACAAAGGTAAGAATTTTCAAGTATAAGATAATCAATGATTTATAAATCATCATTAATTTCCCACTCCAACCTTTTCTTTATCTACGCAATTATTTGTTATAAAGTTTTTAAAATAAATACTTTATATAAGCTCCAGGGGTATTTATACTTATAAACCAGAGGTTTTTATCTTCAAATTTATTCAATAAGATGTAACCTTTCAATTTTTTATATAGAAAGTTTTTAATTTATAAAGTAAAATTAGGGCACTTACCTTAAAAACAGTAGGAAAAATCCTATTTTAACATTCATTAACTAACCGGAATATAGATTGATCTCCTTAATAAATGGGAAATGTACTCTATTTTACCTCAACCATAAAATTATCGATTGCAATATCCCGATTTAATTTATCGAGCTTCTGGATGGCGATTCTTGCACGGAAGGAAGTGCTATTGGAAGAATTTTCAATGGTGGTTTGAAGTTTTGTGAACTGAGTTTTAATCTTAGTCTTATCTACATCGCCAATTCCATCACCATCTGCATCAATATAAACATTATCTTCTGTACTATTCGTAGCATCAGGTCCCGCGGCAAGAATAACAGCTTTTTCCCAGGTATTTCCTTTATCAAAAGAATATTCCACCTCTACTTTACTGTTTCTGGTCCATCCTCCCACCGAGGAATCGGTAAAGGTTCCAAAGAATCCGGAAATTTTTACTTCAGACTTATCTGTAATATCATAATCTAAACCTTCATTATCAAAAACCAGGGAAATACCAACCTCCCGGTCCGGCGCTTTATTGGTATTCTGCGCTGCGAAGTATCCGTATCCCAGCTTATACTCATAATAGACATTTGCCGGATCTTTCTTAATGAATTTACCGTAATAACCATAATCCCTATCGTTAATTGAGCCAAAACTTTCGGTAATTAGCTGTTCGTTCGCACTCTTTACAAGTTTATAGGTTTCATCATCATCTTCAAAATCTTCGTAGATAAGAGATTCGAATTTTGCAATGTCACATTCGTTGGGTCCGTCGCTTTCAAAGCCCAGGATTACTGTTCCAAATATAGTAGAGGTATACTGAAACTGGCCTGAAACCGTGGAGCAGGTTTTAGAGGTCGTATTATCATAAACATGTTCTCCTGAAATATAAACAGGCCCCGAACCACCATAAAAAGCCACAGTTCCGTCAGGACCGCCACTGGAAAGTTCACAGGTAGTATAATCGCCGGAAGCCACACAGGATATTTGTGACGCTCCATTTCCACGAATGGTGTTACTATAAAAACCGCCATTAAGAACAACTTGTGTAGTCATAACTTCATTATCGCCTTCTCCGTCATCTGAAAAAATAAAATTCAGACTTTGCTCTTCAATTGCATTCAAATCCGGATGAAATCCACATTCAATGCAATAATAAAACCCTGTTATTACAGTAAGTGCTTTTCTGGAAGTTTCCTTTTGAAGAAGTATATTGGATTGCTTTTCCTCAAAAACCACATTTTCAGCAATAGGATAGCTGCCTTTGCCGCTTGCCTTGAAATTAAAGGATAAAACAGCATTATTAAATTTCAATTCGGTAGAGCTGATCCTTTCTCCGGAAATTTTCAAATTGGATCCATCGGCCAGTGTTAAAAAAGCCTGAGGAATATGTGGCGGCTGATAAGCATATACTTCAATGGTACCTCTTTGCATTCCATCCAGAGTAGTAAAAACTCCTTTATATAATCCGTCAAAAGTTTCATCGAATTTTCCGGAACTAACAGATAAGGAAAACTCTTCAGGAGAAATTTCAATTTCAGAATTGTCTATGCTGCATGAGCAAATATTCAGCAATAAAAAAAATGCTGAAGTGTAGAGGTAGATTGACTTCATAGTCGTAGTAGTCGGGATTGGTTGGTCCAATCTAAACTAAAGACTAAAGCAACAGAAAAATACTCGTTGAAGTTAGAATTTACTCGTTGAAATTAAGTTTTGTTTAGGTTTTTCTTACAATTTTTAATCGGATCTTAAAAAATATTAAGAATTAGAGCTATAATTTCAGGAAAAAAGCTGGCGGGAGACCGCTAATTTAAATAGCGCCTGAAATTATCAAAAACCAGGGAGTAATTAAATTAAAAAGGCTTCAGAAGTCAATTTCTGAAGCCTCGATTTTACTGGTGGTCCCAGATGGGCTCGAACCATCGACCACCTGATTATGAGAATTCGATTTGAGCAAATATTGAAACTCAAAATAAATTTAATTATTTGAATTTCAGTATTTTACATTTTATATGTTTTTAATTGATTTTGTTTAAAATCAAACAAACAAGTGTGAAATACGTGTGATTTTTCTCAAATATTTTAATCATAATGCGTAAATTATTCTTTCAATATTCAACCTTTAAAAATGCAAACCAGTGCCAATTTAGCAATTGATAAAAGACAGATTAATTAAAAAAGAGGCTTATCCTTTTAATGATTATCAAATTAAGACAACCCCTACATCCAAGAGAGCTATACAATATTAAAGCGTTTTAAAATTATTGCATTATAAAACTGAGGAAGGCTCCTGGCCATTCCACTATAAAAACTATTTTTTAATTTCCTATTTGCTTTTTGGAATGTCATTTATAGATATGGCTTTTCTAAAGAAGAAAAATATTGTTGCCGACAGAATAAAATTCCAAAGAAAAAAGACTACAAAAAATTATAATATACTCATTACAGATCAGCTTAATGAAATACTTCAATTCTATTTGGATGGTAAGGAAAATGACGATTTCATATTACCAATTTTAACCTTTGAGACCTTATCTGAACAATACAAACAAGTACAGGAAGCAAGGAATCGATATAATAAGGGGCTTAGAAGAATTACCAAAAATTGTGGTATTAGAGAGTATCTCACATCCTATGTGTCGAGACACAGCTTCGCAACTCATGCAATGTTAAAAGATATTCCTTTGCACGTCATTTCATCGATGTTAGGACACTCAAAACTAAACACCACTCAAATTTATCTAGATTCATTACCGACTAATATTCTTGATAAATATCATAAACAGCTAGTGCTTAACTAAATTACCGGGGCCAAATTATTTATCTACTACATTATTCATATCTTTGAATAGTGCGCATAAATCCACAAATAAAAGGCTTATTCCTTCTTGGCGTTTTTATGCTGATGTCTTTTCATCAGGTCATACCTCACGCGCATCACGAACATCAGGAGGAGAAAAAGGAAGTTGCACATCACCATCATTCAGATGAAGATCATCATCACCAGGATAAAAAAGAAGAAAATAAATCTGGAGGTTTTTTCTCCTATTTATTAGCGATTCACACCCATACGACTACTTCTAATGAAATTCCGGTTCTAAATGAGCATTCGGAAAATTTCAGGTTTCAAAAGACTGAAATTAAAAAGAAAACCGAACAGGACTTTTACTATGCGGATTGGATGTTAACTGATCAGGAATCCCTGAGTTTTAAAATTTATCCTCCTCCCAAACACTATTTTAATCCTTATTTATCCTTCCTCTCCCTCCGGGGACCACCGCAATTAGTTTGATCACTAAGTCTAGCCGATGTTTTTAAACAGTAGGCAGACCTTTGTAATACAGATTAAACTAAAATCAAAAATTATGTACAGATATATAGTTTCCGCTAGTTGCGGGATCCTTATCTCTATTGGTTCTTTTGCTCAGAGTACCGGAATGAAGAGTATTCTGGATGAAATAAGTCAAAATAACAGGCAACTCAAGGCTTATCAGTCATTTATAGCTAGTCAGAACCTGGGTAACAAGACCGAGAATAACCTGCCGGATCCTCAGGTTTCAGCCTTTTATCTTCCGTTCGGGGAGCATGAGACCGATGATTATTTTGAATATCAGATATCCCAACGTTTTGAGTTTCCAACGGTTTACGGAGCTAGAAGCAAAAGGATAGAGAAGCAGAAAGAACTACTTGAGCTTGAGTACAAAACCATGCGGCAGGAAGTGCTTTTGGATGCAAAGAAACAGCTTCTAGAGTTGCAGATCCTGCAAAAGCGAAAGGAGCTGGAGCAGGAGAGAGTGGAGCAGGCTAAACTGGTTTACGATCAGATTCGGCGTTTATTTGATGCGGAACAGATCGGTATTCTGGAACTCAATAAAGCGAAAGTAGCCTGGTTGCAGGAACAATTTGAAATAGATCAGATTGAGATCGAAATCAGGAATACCTTTTTAAAGCTTCAGAAATTGAATGGAGGGAATGCTATCAACGCAGATCAGATCGCGTTCCTGGATGATCCCGAACTGCCTCCCATGGAAGTGCTCTGGGAAGAAAAACTATCCGCAGATGCAGAGGTTCAGCAATTAACTGCTCGTGAAACCCTGGCTGAGCAGCAGGTGAAACTGGAAAAGAATAAGATCCTTCCAGACCTAAGCATAGGTTATAATTACCAGGGTGTGAATTCCAGTAATTATTCCGGGTTCTTAGGGGGTCTTTCAATTCCTCTTTGGAATAGCCATAACAAGGTAAAATCTGCCAGGGCAAATCTGGAATATACTCAGGCTAACACCGGTGCTGAAACTGCCGAACTTTATACAAGGTTTCAGGAAGACTATCAGCAATATCAACTGCTAAAAAGAAAATTTGAGGAATACGAGGAGACTTTTAAAGATCTTAATTCCGAAGAACTTTTATTTAAAGCCTATAAGCTGGGTGAATTATCATTTCTAAATTATTACCGGGAAGTTGAATTCTACCGGCAGGCATATAACAAGAAGCTGGAGATGGAAAAGGAACTCCTTCGGCTAAAAGCAGAACTATTAAAACATCAATTATAATTTAAAATTTAAAATATGAATTTCAAGAATTTATTTTTTGCAGCCCTGGTAATATTCAGTTTTTCAGCTTGCAGAGAAACTGCTAACCAAGAACACGGCCATGAACACGAAGAAGAAGCTGAAGCTCATGCACAGGAGGAAGAATATGGTCATGCCCATGATGAGGATGGTAATCACATGAACGAGGATCATATACAGCAGGAAGAATTTAAGGTAGGTGAGGATTCAACGGAAATGCATGAAGAATCTGATCATCATACGCATGATAACAGTACCGAACATGAGAATCATTAAAATTAGAGTTTGAACATGAAATACATTTATATAACATGTATCGCACTTTTTCTGTTTTCCTGTGGAAATAACGAGGAAGAAGAACACGCGCATGATGCAGAAGGAAACCACGTAGGCTCAGAAGTTCCTGCGATTAGTAAAACCATCTGGACAGACCAGACGGAACTTTTCGTGGAATTTCCGGCATTGGTGGAAGGTAGGACCAGCAAGTTTGCAGCTCATTTTACCATTTTAGACAAACATCAACCGGTTCGTAAAGGTTCTGTAACTGCAAGTCTTATCAAAGGAGATAGCGGCATTCGCCATAAGGTGGACTCCCCTTCTTCTCCGGGAATTTTTTCACCCGCTTTACAACCCAAAGCACCGGGGACATATGATCTGGTTTTTGATCTGGAAACTCCTGAATATTCAGACAGGATCGTGATCGAAGACGTGCAGGTGTATGACTCAGCTGAGGAAGCTTCAGAAAATGTGGCGGAAGCAGAAGATGCTGGTATCAGCTTTTTAAAAGAGCAGGCCTGGAAGATCGCTTTTCAGACTGAACCTGTCACCAGGGGAGAAGTTTATGCCGTTGTTCATACTTCAGGAGTCTGGCAGGCCGCGCCGGGAACCTACAAGACCCTGGCGGCCGGAGCCAATGGAATGGTAAATTTCGTTTCAGAAAACCTGACTGAAGGTACCGAGGTGAAAAAAGGTCAGCTGTTAATGAACCTTAGCAGTGAAGG
>JAGXII010000144.1 GCA_024635735.1 Christiangramia sp.
GTACATTACCATTACCAAAAACAGCATTTCCTGACTGATTGAAAGATTGTAGATAAAGGAATCTAGATCCTCCAATACGGTCATTACCAAGGACACCGTAAGATCCTCTAAGTTTTAGAAAATCTAAAAAGTCTGAATCTTCAAGAAATTTTTCTCTTGAAATCACATAAGCAAAGGAACCGGATGGAAAGAATCCCCATCTTTTACCAGGTGCGAATTGCTCGGAGGCGTCTGCCCTGAAGCTTCCTTCAATGATATACCTGTCATTGTAGGTCCAATTAAGCCTTCCAACAACACCTCTTCGTGCACTTCTTCCAGAATATCCTCCGTTGTTACGATTGGCAACACCTCCAAAATCAAGCTCATCAATATCCAAAGTAAATTGATCTCTATAGGCCGACATGAATTGCCACTTTTCCTCTGTTTGAGTGTACAATAGAAGTCCTGAAACATCAGATTTTCCAAATTCATGATCATAATTCAAATGTGCCTCTATGGTAATGGACTGATAGTCATTATGATCCTGGTACAAATCGGTAGTTCCTAATGGTTGTTGTACAAAAGTCCCGTCACTATTCCGGCTATATGAACGTGTTTGTGGAAACAAATAATTTTTATGATCTGTAAAGGTCTTATCATATGAGGCAATACCTTTAAAAGATAATCCATCTACCGGCAATTGCTGAACCAATTGAAGACGACTTTTGAAGGCCATAATCGCCCTGTTTCTATACCCGTTTTCTGGAAGAGCAAGATATGCAGGCCCACCAGCATACGTCCCATTAGACCATTTTATTGGATATCTGTTTGGAGCTGTACTAGTAAGCCACCTGAAGAGTTCGGGGGATGCAACATTATTAGTTCTGTCATCGCGTCCAGACACATCAAAGGATAGTCTGGTCGTATTAGTTACCTCCGCATCTACGTTAGAGCGGAAATTATATCTTTTAAAATTGTTGGAAGGAACAATCCCATCCTGATCCAGAAAACTTAAAGAAGCTGCATATTGAATTTTTTCAGAACCGCCATTTGCCGAAAGACCATACTCCCTTAAAATAGCAGTATTTTTCAATACGTCAAACCAATCAACGTCGGGATGCGTATCAGGATTGGTATGATTCAAATATTTATTCAGGTCTTCCTGAGTGTATAAAGGATCCTTCCCCTCATTTACTAATGCCTCATTATATAATTTGGCATATTCATAAGAATTTAAATAATTCGGTTCCTGGGTTCTCTCCTGAACACCTAAGTTTGATGTAAAATTGATCTGCATTTTACCTTCATCACCTCTTTTTGTGGTAACCAGAATAACACCGTTCCCACCTCGTACACCAAATACAGCGGCACTGGCGGCATCCTTTAAAACCGTTAATGATTCTATTTCATTGGCATTTAACTGCTCAAAGTCTCGGTAACCACGAACTATTCCATCTATAACAAAAATTGGAGTAGCGTCTCCAGTGGTACCTATTCCCCGAATGTAAATATTAGAGTAATCATCACCGGGAGATCCGGACCGTTGCGTCGCAATAATACCTGCTGTTTGACCTACCAAAGAACTGGTAAGGTTTGGTGCAGGATTTTGTTCTAATTCCTTTGTTTTAATTTCGGAAACTGCGCCGGAGAGATTACTTCGCTCCTGTTCCCCATAACCAATTACCACAACCTCATCTAACTGGCCAAGGTCTTCCTGAAGCCTAACATCAATAAGGCTTTGATTATTGACTTTAACCTCCTTTGTTGTAAAACCGACAAAGGAAAATACGAGGGTAGCATCATTGTTAACAGTTAACTCATAATTTCCATCAAAATCTGTGACAGTACCATTCTGAGTACCTTTAACCATGACCGTTACTCCTGCCAGGGGCATTTCATCTTTATCAGATACGACAGTACCGGTAACCTGCTTTTGGACAACTTCTGTAATCAAATTACTATTAACGGCCAGAGCACTCTCCCATAGAAATGGAAATACCAAAATAAAAAGCCATTTAGACTTTTTTGCTAATTCGATTTGAAAAATTTCTCTCATGAAATAAATTTTAACTAGTTCAAATTCTTGTTAATGCCTAATTATCTTAAAAATTTTAAGATCCCGATAATAATTGGATTTTCGAGACTTGAAGATTTTTGTACTGCAATGCCTTAAAACAGAGAAAAAATCTAAATTTTATAAGTGTATTTTAAACAATTAAAAAATAAATATATAAAATATTCTTAAAATACAAAGACCAATTTTTTAAAATAGCATGATTTTTTAAGAAAAAATATAGAAATCCTAATTTGAAAGTATAACTAAAGATTGTATAGTCCCCCTAAAAAAATAAACTAATTCGTGTTTATAAGCATATTTGGAAACCACTAATTTTAACAGTCCAAGAAATTTGTTCACTTCAGGGAATTTTGTTCTTAAGCAATAATCAATTGAAGGATATTTTACGAGTATTTATAGTAAAGCAATTCGCCTATATTTAATAGTTTTTAATATTAGCTCTTAAGTTCAGAAGGGTTTTTACCCAGTTTTTCCTTAAAAATCTTTCTGAAATATTTTACGTCATTGAAGCCTACTTCATAAGAAGCCTGAGAGACAGAATAACTTTCATTTGTAATAAGCTCTGCGGCTCTATCCAGTTTAAAGTTCCTTATATACTCATTAATACTACAACCGGTGATCGCTTTTAATTTGCGGTATAAAGAAGTACGGCTCATCCCAATATCATGAGCTATCACCTCTACCCCTTCGGTACTTTCCTGAATATGTTTTAGAATAACACAGTTCAGTTCCATAAGGAACTGCTTCTCCCTATTAAGTATTCCTAGAGTATCATCACCTTCCTTTGAAGCAGACCTCTCTAAACTTCCAGCAAAATATTCCTTGAGTTTCTCCCTGCTTTCCAGTAAATTCTGAACTCTCGTTTTGAGCAATTTGGGATGGAAAGGTTTGGTGATGTAATCATCTGCTCCTTCCTCGTAACCAACATTGATGCTTTCAACCGCCGTTTTCGCAGTCAGTAAAATAATTGGAATATGACTGGTGCTCTGATGATTTTTTAATTCTGAACAGAGATCGATTCCCGTCTTTTCGGGCATCATGACATCAGAAACTATGATATCAGGGATGTATTTTTTCGCTTTTTTAACTCCTTCCACGCCATTCTTCGCATAGATTACGTCGTAATCAATTTTAAAGATTCGATTTAAGAAATGTAAAATCTCTTCGTTATCATCGATAATCAGAACCAATTTTCGATCTTTCTCCACATTCAAAGTAGCTCTTTGATCCTGAAACTTTTCGCCTTCATAACTTATTTCTTCTGCTTCAACTATCTCTTCATTTGAAACTCTAATAGCTGACTCTTTCACTGGGATATTAAGTGTAAAAATAGTGCCTTTACCTTCCTTACTACTTACTTTGATTGTTCCCCCATGTAATTCAGCAAATCTTTTAGAAAGTGCCAATCCAATTCCTGTTCCCGATTTTTTGATTGTAGCTTCTGATCTATAATACCATTCAAAAATTTGAGATAAATCTTCTGGTTTGATTCCCGTTCCTGAATCCTGAACCTGAATTTTAAATCCTTCTTCAGTAGAAAGAAATGAAAGCTTTACCTCTCCTCCATTATCGCTATACTTAATGGCGTTTGATAAAAGATTATTAATGATTACCTCGATTTTTTCAATATCGACCAGGAAAATCTTAGGCTGGATAGGACCGGAAAATTCCATTTGAACATCCTTATCCTTCGCTAAAGGAATGTGATTTTTCAACAACTTGCGAAGCTTAGCTGGAAGATCGATAGGTTCTTTCATAAGATGACTCAAACCTTCTTCTGCCTTTCTAAACTCAAGCAATTTATTAATTGAACGAAATAATTTATTTGCGTTACGATGAATAAAAACAAGGTCCTTTCTATTTTCCTTACTGATATTTTTTGATAGCAAGTTTTCAACCGGGGCTAGAATAAGAGTCAGTGGAGTCTTTAATTCATGAGAGAAGGCTGTAAAAAACCTGAAACGTTCTTCATTTAAATTATGCTCCAGATTACGTTGTTTTTTCTCAAATACAAGTAAATTCTTAAGATGTACCCTCTCTGAATAGTATCTGAAACTGATCCAGATAAGGATCCCCCCGACAATAATATATAGCATATAGGCAGGGAATGTTTGCCAAAATGGAGGAACAATGGTGATTTTAAGTTCTTTATAATTCTTTGCATCCCAACTAGAATTAGTCCTCACCATAAGGGTATACTCTCCCGGAGGGACACTGGTGAAATTAGCTATTCCTGCTTCCTGTTCTTCGATCCAGTAATCATTATAATTTTCAAGTTTATAAGAATATGTCAAGTTATGAGCTTCGGGATATTTTAAAGCAGCAAATTCCACCGAAAATGAATTCTGGTCATGTTTTAATTTAATTTTATCCTGGTAAAGAATTGTCTGCTTTAAGATAGAGTTCTTCCCTATATTCACCTTCACAGGTTCGTTGAGAACTTTTAAGCCTTCAAATAATAATGGGTATTCCTGCTCTATAGTCCTGAAATGATCCGGGTCTAAAATGTTCAAGCCATTATTACCCCCGAAATAAAGATTGCCTGAAGAATTTTTTAATGCCGCTCCAATATTGAATTCACCGGTTTGAATGTTATTTAATGAAGAAACGTCAAGAATTTCATTCGTCCTGATGTTATAACGATTTATTCCGTTATATGTCCCCATCCATACATAAGTTCCATCTTCACGTATAAGGCTGTTTACGGTATTATTACTTAAACCGTACCTTTCGGTAAAATTTAACACTACCCTGGTGTCCGGATTAAACCGGAGCAAGCCTCCATACCGTGTTCCGGCAAGGACTTCTCCATTTTGTAACACCAATACCGAAAATATGATATCGCTGTTAAAGCCATTGGTGTTATCCTTATTATAAATCTCGGAATCATCACTAGCTGGATTATATCTTATCAACCCCGATCCGAAGGTGGCAAGCCATAAATCCCCATTCTTATCATCTTTTATAGAACGTATATCAATCTTTCCTAATGATTCAATGTAAATAAACTTATCTTCACTTTCAATGTATTTGTATAACCCTCCGCGATTCGTCCCGACCCAGAGTATTCCCTTATTAGATTCGAAGAGTACCCGCACATCACTTCCATTGGAAACAGAACCCTGAAGGTAATGTATGGAGTTTCCCGTCTTTGCGTCTAATCTATTTAGACCTCCCTGATAAGTTCCTACCCAAACACGATCTTTCCTATCTTCCAGAATCGACAAAATATAATTATTGCTTAAGCTGTTATTATCCTTTTCCTTATGACTGAAATTACGAATATTCCCTGTGCGGGGATCGTACAGGTCCAGCCCACCCCCATCGGTACCTATCCATACTTTATTATTATTACTTCCTGTAAGAGCAGCTATCCGGTTATGACTTATTGATTCTTCATCCCTGTTATGTTTTAAAAGGCTTACAGGTTCTCCCTCTGGATTCACATAATTTATTCCGGTTGGTGTGCCAATCCACAAATTATGATCGCTGTCCATAGTGATTACTGAAACTGTCCGGTTAAAAACACTACTACCATCATTTTTGGGTAGATATCGTTGTATGACGAGATTCGTATTTTTATCAAACAAAGAAGATTTATCAATTATATTAAGTCCTCCGTTCCGGGTACCAATCCACATATTTCCGCATTGGTCTTCTTCAAAACACAATACATCATCATCACTTAATCCTTCAGAAAAAGATGTTGCACGATTCAGGCGAATAGTGTCATTTTCTTCTGTAATGATCTGGAGGCCATCTCTTGTACCTATCCACAAATTACCTTCACTATCTTCATATAAACTATTTATTATAGGCATTGCTGGTGAAACATCCTTCGAAAGAAGATGTGTAACCTTACCATTTTCAAGATTAATTTTATTAAGTCCATTATTATAAGTACCTATCCATAAGAGACTATCATTCTGCAGGTGTATGGACGAAATCTCATCTGAAGTAAGTTTAATATTTGGGGAAATTTTTTCCTGGAGCAAACTAAGATTCCAGTTATCATCGGCAAATTGAATTCCTCCCCGGTAAGTTCCGATAATCGGAATATCACCCGGTCCCATACCAATAGAACTCACACTGTTATTTAACAATCCGTCTTCAGTGTCTATGAGTTTAAAATTATCTTTTGTGAGACTATAAATTGCTACGCCTGCATCTGTTGCGATCAGCAATTCATCATTGTTGGTTATTTTTAGTTGTTGAACATAATTATTGGCCAGACCCTCTGAAGGAGATTCAGGATGTTTTTTGAACTGAACAAAGTTATGCCCGTCATAACGGTTTAAGCCATCTATGGTAGCTATCCAAATAAACCCCAGGGAATCCTGTTTTATATCATTTATAAAATTATGTGATAATCCGGAAGAAACATCCAGAAGATGGAATTGTAAACTATCTGCTATTGATTCATTTTTTGTCTTTTGATCCTGCCCAATCAAAAAACTGGTTTTCAAAATCATCAGAAAATACACTAAGAATCGAATCTTCATTTTGAGAATTGAGAATTTTGTAAAAATATAAATTATCCCGCCAAATACAGGAATAATTAAGCTATGCACGATTTACCCCCTCTTTTTAGACAATATACCCCCTACCCATTCATTTATAAATCATGAAAATTGTAAATGGATTTTTACGAAACTCATTTTGCGAAATCGTTTTCTAAAATCAGATTGACATTTTATTATTAATCCGACTAATTAAAAGCTAAAAAGTATGTCAAAAATTTTATTTAAAACTGAAAATTTCCGGAAATTTATTTCTGCTTTTTTCATCATGTTCACCACATTCCTTTTTGCTCAGGAACAGGAAATTACTGGAGTCGTTTCTGATGACACAGGATTACCTTTACCTGGTGCAACAGTTCTCATTAAAGGTACATCAAATGGCACAATCACCGATATGGATGGGAATTTCTCTCTCACTGTGAATAATCCCGAGGAGAAGGTGCTTGTTATTTCATTTATAAGTTATATAACTCAGGAAATTCCGATTAATAATCAAACATCGTTTCAGATTACTCTTGAAC
>JAGXII010000145.1 GCA_024635735.1 Christiangramia sp.
AAAAAGTGATTTTTGTAAGCTCAACTTCTGTTTATGAAGACAAAGAAAATTTTCCAACTTATACTGAAGAATCGGAGACCGATAATTCGAATCCCAGAGCAGTTCAAATGAGGAATGCAGAATTGCTTTTACTTCATAACGAAAAACTTCCTGCTACGATTCTGAGGTTTGGAGGTCTCATTGGAAATGACCGGCATCCTGTAAATCATTTGTCGGGCAGAAAAGATATTCCAAATCCCGAAGCCCCTGTAAATCTTGTACAACGAGAGGATTGTATTGCTGCTATTTTACAAATGATACAAAACGAAAAGAATAATGGAGTATGGAATGTGGTTTTTCCGGAACATCCTTCAAAAGAAGAATATTACACTGGTATTGCCCAAAATAGAAATTTAACAACTCCTGAATTTGACCATTCAAATACTTCCAAAGGAAAAATTATCAGTTCTGAAAAATTAATTAAAACCGGCTTTAAATTTAATCACAGCATTAATTAGTGTGATAAGCATCCGCATAAGGTTCCCAAATCTCATACATTGGTTCTCCTTTAGAACTTTTTCCCATGTGATGCCATTCTCCATTCTCGACCTTATAATCAAATCCAAGACTTGCTCCCACGCGGTTTACATCCCTTGAGAAAAACTCAATATTCTCGGTATATTTTCCATCTTCTGCAGTATAAGAACCTCCCCCAGAACCAAAAAATTCTCCGGTTGCCGAGTTAAATGCAACCCACTGAAACCTGTCTCCTCCAAGAATTTTGATAGTTCGGCGATCTCCGGGTTTACTTTTACTCATTTCACCATCTCTCTTTCTACCAGTGATCACCCAGTTACCACTTAGATCATTCTGAATCGCTGATAATCTTTTCCAAACCTGAACCTGGGTTACATTATTGATTTTTATTTTATTCCCATCCTCAGTAAAAGTCAGTTCTGGATTGAAGGTCTCGCCTACCTCCTCCGGATTCTTCGTGCTGAAATCTATTTTTTCCTTGTAATCACCCTCGGTGTATTCACCTCCTTTTGCCCATAGAAATTCATTAGTTTCCTTATTCCTGGCCCCTTCAGAAAAATAATTGTCCTGGTAAATTCTAACGACCTCCTTATCATCTACTTTAAGTCCGTTTTCTTCCAAAAGTGTCCAGGAGCCTTCAAGGGTTTGAGCGTTCATCCCGGAGTAAATCAAAAATATGGCGAATAAAAAAAGATTCTTCATAATTCTAAGTGTTTGATACTTATAAAAGTAAAAAGAATCCTTTCAAAATGAGTTAAAGCTTTATTAAGCTATTCTTTCTCTTCTCCGTACTTATCATATTCAGGATAAAGAAAATTGTTATAAGGGAAGCGGGTAATATGAATTTGTCTAACTTCTTCGTATACCTTTTTTCTAAAATCCTCGAAATTCTCTTTGTTTAAAGCCGAAATGAAAAGAACATTTTCTCCCATTTTATTCATCCAGGTTTTCTTCCACTCTTTCAGTGAATAATGAGCTGAAGTCCTTTCTGTAATCAGATCGTCTTCTTCAATTTTTTCAGGCTTATAATTATCAATTTTATTAAAAACCATTATTATAGGCTTATCGAGGCTATCTATTTCCCTTAGGATCTGGTTAACCGAATCTATATGATCTTCGAAATTAGGGTGTGAAATATCTACTACATGCAATAATAGATCGGCCTCTCTAACCTCATCCAGCGTAGATTTAAAAGATTCTACTAATTGCGTTGGGAGTTTTCTAATAAATCCAACGGTATCTGTAAGCAGAAAAGGAAGATTTCTTATCACCACTTTTCTCACCGTGGTATCAAGAGTTGCGAAAAGTTTGTTTTCCGCAAACACTTCGCTTTTACTTATCATGTTCATGAGAGTTGATTTACCCACATTGGTATAACCCACTAAAGCTACACGAACTAATTGACCACGATTTCCCCGCTGGACTTCCATTTGCTTGTCGATGGTCTCCAGTTTCTTTTTAAGCAATGAAATCTTGTCCCTCACGATTCTACGGTCGGTCTCGATCTCGGTTTCACCGGGACCACGCATACCAATACCACCACGCTGACGTTCAAGGTGAGTCCACATACCGGCAAGCCTGGGAAGTAAATATTCATATTGTGCCAGCTCTACCTGGGTGCGGGCATAACTGGTCTTGGCTCTTTGCGCGAAAATATCTAGTATAAGCCCTGTTCTATCCAGCACTTTACATTTTAAAATCTTCTCAATATTTTTTTGCTGGGCGGGAGAAAGTTCATCATCAAAAATGGCAGCTCCAATTTCATGTTCATCTACATAGGCCTTAACATCATTCATTTTTCCCGAACCGATAAATGTCTTAGGGTCGGGTCTTTCCATTTTCTGGGAAAAACGCTTCTCAACGTCCCCGCCAGCCGTATAAGTAAGGAATTCCAGCTCATCAAGATACTCTTCGAGTTTATCCTGATCCTGATCTTTGGTCACAATCCCAATCAAAACGGTCTTTTCGTATGCTAAATCGGTCTTTTCAATCATAGGCACAAAGGTAAACAATAGAACGCTACCGCACTCCAGGGGAGATTACTTCAACAAAAATTTAACTTGAAAAAATAAAAGCCCGCAGTATACACTGCAGGCTTTGAACTCAATTTATTTTAATTTAGAATCCGTAGTTGATTCCAAGTCCAAAAACTTCTCTTATCTGGAAAGCCGCTACAGCATTATCGTCATAAATTGCCTGGAATAATAAGTTGGCTGAAAGATATTTATTAATTCCCATTTCAAGGTTCATAAGATAATCTATATCTATATTCCCAGGTTCCTCCAAATAGTTGGAATAGAGATTTATTGAATTTTCCATCGAAACATTTTCAAGAATATCAAATTTGGCAAGAGCACTCAATGAAGCACCAAATTCAAAACGCATTGATTCCCCTTCGTCCAGACCAAAATAATCTCCATCCACATAATCCGGTCCGGTAGTGAATGCATCATCGACAAAAATAAATCTTGAAGTGGCCGGCGCCAGATTTACCATTAAATCATCACTTTTTTTCCACATAATGCCAGGACCTGTTTGGAGATATCCCGGAGAGAGGAAATGAGTGGTTTCAGTTCTCAGGTTCTCTCCGGTATCGGGATCTTCACTAAACTCATAACCTTTGGTAATTTGAGTTCGGAAGTTCAGGAACCAGGTATAGTAAAAATTAGATTCCTGAATCTCTTTTCCTGCAATAGAATTAAATTCCAGACGATCACTGGTTTTCCGGGCAAAATCATCCCCTTTAACTTTGGTGAGTCCGTAATTGGCCAGAAGTTTATTATTCCAGGTAAAATCGTTCATTCGGTAATTAAAATCATAATTCAGTGTGAGATTTCCCGCGATACTTGAGGTTCCTCCCCCAGTCCATTCTTTATTGAAAGCTGATTGATTGAATAGAAGCTGGACATTTCCTTTGGTATTCCAACCGTTTGGAGGTACTGAATCTTTTTCTTTTTCTGTTTGAGCATTTACAACTGAGAAGAATCCAAAAGTAAAGGCTAGAAGTAACAGTTTCTTCATAAATAATTTTTTGGTTTTTTATAAAGTGGCACCGATGAGCAGGCTTCCCCATACATGAGACTTTTTACCACCGGCTGTAGTTTGTTTATAAGAAATAAATAAGCATTTCTGGGAACTGGTTTACGGGAACAGCCTTTTACAATAACAGGTTTATCTTCAAGATCTGATACATCCAGCTTTTCGATGATTTCAAAATAAAGGAGGCTTTCCATATCTTCCAGGCTACCGGTCATCACTTTTTTTGCATAAGGCTGCAGGTATGTGGTGACCAGCATATAGGCCCAGGCCGGAACTATCGCATCGGTAGAACAGGTTAGCGCGATATACTTATCTTTATACTGGAGCCAGTCGTGAGCTTTAGCCTGCTCCCTGAAGTCTTTCTCCCGAAGAACGAACCCTTCATGAAGCCATTCGCTTAGGTCGAACAATACTCTCTCTCCTTCAGGATAATAATCCTCAAGATTAAAGGTTACAAGCTTACTATCGGCAACGCGGTTAATTATCTCTTCAGACATTCCTTGAATTTATAGTAATCCCAATTCCAGTTTTGCCCCTTCACTCATAAGATCCTGACTCCATGGCGGATCAAAAGTGATTTCGACTTCGCAGTCCTTCACTGTATCCAGTGATTTTACCCTTTCTTCTACTTCCATTGGAAGTGATTCGGCTACCGGACAGTTTGGAGTGGTTAAAGTCATTAGAATCTTTACATCATAATCTGTACTAACCATAACGTCGTAAATGAGACCAAGCTCATATATATCTACTGGAATCTCCGGGTCATAGATTGTTTTTAGAACAGTCACGATCTTTTCACCAAGTTCCTGTGTGTTTATTTCTTCTTCCATTTTAATTCAATTGTGTTTGATATGCGATGGCATACATCTTTAATTGTTTGATCATACTCACCAAACCATTGGCACGCGTTGGTGACAAATGCTCTTTCAGACCAATATCATCAATAAATTTAGTATCGGCTTCAATAATTGCTGAAGGGTGCTGATTAGAGAACACTCTAATCAAGATAGCTACGATCCCTTTGGTAATGATTGCATCACTATCTGCCGTAAAAACGAGTTGATCCCCATCCAGTTCAGCATGTACCCAAACTTTACTTTGGCAACCTTTAATAAGGTTCTCGTCTATTTTATATTTTTCGTCTATAAGAGGCAGGGACTTACCAAGCTCTATCATATATTCATAACGCTGCATCCAGTCGTCAAACATAGAGAACTCTTCGATTACCTCTTGTTGTTTTTCCTGTATCGTCATACCTCAATTTTAAGCAAAAGTACAATAAGAAGTACTGCTATTCAACATTTTCTGATAATGATAAGATAAGTGCTTTCAATAGATCCGGAAAGCATTAAAAAAATGATTCCACTATTACTGAAGCATCATTTTTGCCTTTTTTACTCCCTGTATAAAGAGGTCTATCTCTTCTTTAGTATTATAAAAAGAAAAGGAGGCTCGTACAGTTCCAGGTATTTTGAAGAAATCCATAACCGGTTGTGCACAATGATGTCCTGTACGTACAGCTATTCCCATTTTGTCAAGCAAAGTTCCAATATCATAGGGATGAAGGCCTTCAATATTAAAAGAAATAACTGCAGTTTTTTCAGCGGCTTCTCCATAGATTTTCATGCCTTCGATCTCTTCAAGCTTTTGAGTGGCATAAACCAGAAGTTCGTGCTCATAATTCGCAATTTCCTCAAAACCGATCTCGTTCATATAATCCAACGCGGCTCCAAAAGCAATTCCTCCGCAAATATTGGGAGTTCCCGCTTCAAATTTATGAGGTAAGCCGGCATAGGTGGTTTTTTCAAAAGAAACTGTAGCGATCATTTCACCACCTCCCTGATAAGGAGGTAGTTTTTCCAGCCATTCCTCTTTTCCATAAAGAACCCCTACTCCTGTAGGACCACACATTTTATGAGCCGAAGCCACATAAAAATCAACATCCAGGTCCTGAACATCAGCTTTAATATGAGGGGCCGCCTGTGCGCCATCAATTAAAACTGCCGCTCCTTTTTCGTGGGCCTTTTCAATAATTTCTTTGATAGGATTTACGGTCCCCAGAGCATTCGAAACATGATTTACAAAAACTAGTTTTGTATTTGGAGAAAGTAATTTTTCATATTCAGCAAAGATCAATTCCCCATTTCTATTCATAGGGATTACCTTTAACAGAGCTCCTGTTTTTTCGCACAGCATCTGCCATGGAACAATATTTGAATGATGCTCCATCGCCGAAACAAGGATTTCATCTCCCTCTTTTAACCGACTTTGAAAACCGTTCGCAACGAGATTTATTCCATGCGTAGTCCCGGAAGTAAGGATAATTTCATAAGCCTTTTCAGCATTAAAATGCTTTTGCACTTTAATCCTGGCCTGCTCATATTTATCTGTGGCTTCCTGAGACAGGGAATGTACTCCGCGATGAATATTCGCATTATAATTTGAATAATAATCTACGATCGCATCCATTACCTGCTTTGGGGTCTGGGAAGTAGCGGCATTGTCAAAATACACCAAAGGATAGCCATTCACCTTTCGGCTTAGAATTGGAAAATCCTTGCGGATTCTTTCCACCTCAAATGTTTTAGCTTGAGTTTGCTGACTCATCCTTTAAGTATTTGTGATTTTTAATTATAGATTGAAACCAAGATCTACCTCAAGTTTGGAAGCGATTAGTTTATTGATCCTTTTCTTTACCTCAGGAATTTTAACGCTCTCCAAAACATTGTTAGCGAATGCGTACATCAATAATCCACGCGCCTCTTTTCTGGGAATTCCACGTGATTGAAGATAGAATGAAGCTTCCTCATCAAGCTGACCAATAGTACAACCATGGCTACATCTAACATCATCTGCAAAGATCTCCAGTTGCGGCTTAGAATTGATAGTAGCCTTATCGTCTGCCAGAATGTTGTTGTTAGACTGATATGCATTCGTCTTTTGAGCTTCCTTCTCAACTACTACCTTACCGTTAAAGACTCCGGTAGAGCTGTCTCCAAAAATACCTTTATAATCCTGGTGGCTTTCACAATTTGGCTCGATATGATGTACCAGCGTATTGTGATCTACATGCTGCTTGTCTTCAATGATTGTCACCCCTTTAAGAGTGGAATTTATACGCTCCCCTTTCTGATAAAAATGAAGGTTATTTCTCGTAAGTTTTCCTCCAAAAGAAAAGGTGTGAACTGATACGTCACTTTCCGACTTTTGCTCGATAAACGTATTATCAATCAAAGAAGCCGAGGCATGGTCATTCTGTAACTTATAATAATCTACAATTGCCCTGCGATCTGCATATATCTCGGTTACCGAGTTGGTAAGTACGGGATGATCTGTAAGGCTTTGATGTCTTTCAATAATCTGTACATGAGAATTTTCGTCTACCACAATAAGATTTCGTGGTTGTAACAGTAAAGAAGCCTCATTACCCGTAGCAAAATTGATGATCTGGATAGGCTTATCTGCCAGTTTATTCTTATGAATATGAATAAAAGCTCCTTCTCTGGAAAAAGCTGTATTCAGTGAATTCAATCCTGATTTTGGCGCGATCTTATTGAAGTAATTGTCTATTACCGGGCGATATTTATCTTTATTCAAAGCCGATGACATCAAACACACATCAATTTTATCATGCGTGGTTTGAGAAAGATGCGATGAATATATTCCATCTATAAAAACAAGGTTATAGGTGTCGATATCATGAATAAGATATTTCTTGATATCCCGGTAATCTATAGCATCCTCCTTTTTCGGGAAAAAGCTGTAATCATGCTTTAATACCGAGTTAAGGGAGGTGTACTTCCAGTTCTCATCTTTTCTATTCGGAAAACCCAGGTTTTCAAAATCTTTTATCGCCTGATTGCGGATATTGTCAATTCCATTCTCGGAACCCAATCCTTCTTCAAACGCTAAAAATGATGAGATGAGTTTATCTTTTAATTCCATTTTTTTCAATTTCAAGTTCAAAATTTAAAATTCAATTTTTCAATCTTTGAAATACCGAATCTTTGAATTTCGAATTATTTAAACTGCCTTTTCTTCCCTTACCCAGTCGTAACCTCTTTCTTCCAGCTCATGAGCAAGTTCTTTCCCTCCAGATTTTACGATCTTTCCATCTACCATTACATGTACAAAATCAGGTACGATGTAATTTAATAACCTTTGATAGTGAGTGATTAATAAAACAGCATTGTCTTCTCTTCTTAACTTATTCACTCCATTAGCTACCACTTTCAGAGCATCAATATCAAGACCTGAATCGGTTTCGTCAAGAATTGAAAGTTTAGGATCAAGAATCGCCATCTGGAAAATTTCATTACGTTTTTTCTCTCCTCCGGAAAATCCCTGGTTAAGAGAACGCGACAAAAATTTACGATCAATCTCCAGCATTTCAGCCTTATCCCTGATTAGTTTCAACATCTCATTTGCGGGCATATCTGGTTTCCCATGCGCCTTCCTTTGAGCGTTAATAGCAGTTTTGATAAAGTTCGTTACTGAAACCCCCGGAATTTCCACCGGATACTGAAAAGAAAGAAAAATACCTTTATGAGATCTTTCTTC
>JAGXII010000012.1 GCA_024635735.1 Christiangramia sp.
ATACTGGGGTGGTCCGGCAGCTTATGGCTATGGCTGGGGAAGACCATACTGGGGAATTAGCTTTGGATTTGGATTTGGCTATCCTTACGGATATGGATATGGCGGATACTATAACCCATATTATTCCTATCCTTATTACTACAATCACGGAGGATACAATAATTATAATCAAAATAATATAGCCTATAATGAAGGCCGAAGAAACTCAAGGGTTTATTATACTGAAGGACAAAACAGAAGAAGTACTTCTTCAAGAAACTCTTCCTATTCCAGAAGTATACGGGATATAAGAAATTCCAACTCTTCAGATTATGGAACTTCAAGAACACGTAGTTCTGTGAATAATGATAACAGACAGATTTATACCAGAACAAACAGAAGAACAGAATCTGCAAGATCTTACGAATACAATCAAAATTCAAGAAGTAGCAATCCTACTTATCAAAGATCAAACAGCAGATCTTATGAATCTTCAAGTTCAAGAAGAAGCACTCCTGCCAGAACTACCACCACACGGAGTTCTTCTCCTAGCAGAAGCTCCGGAACAACAAGAAGTTCCAGCGGAAGCAGTAGATCTTCTCGTGGAGGAAGAGGAGGAATTTAAGAGCCTATAAAATTATCAATGAACCTTACAGGTATGTGCTTGTAAGGTTTTTTTATAAAAAAAATTGAATTATGAAAAGATTATTCACCATCGTTATTTTTTTAAGCGGAATTTCGGCGCTTACAGCTCAGGACCTTAAGGATGCTTATCGTTATTCTACCGAAGAATTAACGGGAACCGCCAGATACATTGGAATGAGCGGGGCTTTTGGCGCTTTGGGAGGAGACTTATCTGCAATCTCACTAAACCCGGCTTCTTCTGCAGTATTTCTTTCTAGCACGGCTTCCGTAAGTCTGGATTATCGTACTATGGATACTAATATTTCCTATAATAACGGAAGGACGACCAGCAATAATTCAGACCTGGATCTCGGGAATCTGAGCGGAATTTTTGTTTTTACAGGAAACAACACTCAAAACTGGAGAAAATTTTCCTTAGGAATCAATTACAATTCCAGTGCTTTGTATACTGATAATTATGTGGCCAGGGGAAACTCTTCAAATTCGATTGACCAGTATTTTCTTAATTATGCGAATGGTGTCCCACTTGATTTACTACAATTAAGAGATGATGAAAGTATTTCAGATCTCTATTCTTTTCTGGGTGAAAACTATGGGTTTAGCACACAACAGGCTTTTTTAGGATATCAGGCCTATGTTCTGGAAGCGGAAATTGATGACCCTAATAACACAGATTATTTTTCATTAATCGCACCGGGAAGTTTCGACCAGCGATATAGTCACAACGCTACCGGACTGAATGGAAAACTCAGTTTCAACGCGGCATCACAGTATAAGGATTTCCTTTATTTAGGGTTGAATTTAAATTCTCATTTTATTAATTATGAGAATGCTACTGAAATAACCGAAATCAATAATAATTCCGGTAGCGAAACCACCGAAGTATATTTCGGAAACACCCTGAGTACAAATGGAGATGGTTTCTCTTTTCAGCTGGGTGGAATTGCGAAGATTAATGAAAACCTGAGATTTGGTTTAACTTATGACTCTCCAATCTGGTATAATATAAGAGAAGAAACCACTCAATATCTTGAAACAAATTCTCCTCAGGATGAGTTTGTATCGGTCTCTCCAGCTATTATAAATGTTTATCCTGAATATACTTTACAAACCCCGGCTAAAATAACAGGTAGTATCGCTTACCTATTCGGAAAACAAGGTTTAATAAGTTTTGATTACAGCCGAAAGGATTATTCAAATACTAAATTCAAACCAACAGATGATCTGGATTTCCAAATTCTGAATAGTGAAATATCCGAGAAAATGCAGACAGCCTCTACTTACCGACTTGGCGGAGAATACAGAATTTCTCAGGTAAGTTTAAGAGCAGGTTATCGCTATGAAGAAAGTCCTTTCAAGGCAAATACCGGGAAGGGTGAATTAACAGGATATACTGCAGGAATAGGTTATAATTTTGGCAATATCAATCTAGACCTGGCTTATAGTCTGGCAAGTTACAACGAGAGCAATCCTATTTTGAATACCGGTTTAACAGATCCTATTCGTTTAGACAGGGATCTTTCAAAATTTGTAGTTTCTTTAAGTTTCGGTTTATAAAATTAAAAGCGCCAAATGGCGCTTTTTTATCTTATCAAAGTAAAATTCGCCATATACTTTTGATATTTTCCTGATTTCTCATCTACAAATTCTACACTAAACCAGTAATCATCTGCTGGAAGTGGCTTCCCGTTATAATTTCCATTCCAGCCTTGCGCTGAATTAGGATTCAACTGCTTCAGCAACTTTCCATACCTGTCAAAAATATATAGCTGTTTTACACTTATAGTAGCATCATTAATAATATTCCATGTATCATGGTAACCATCAGAATTCGGGGTAAAATATCTGGGATAACCTACTAAGCTGAATTCATAATTTAATGTTTCACCGCAACCGTGAATTTCTCTGGCACTTAACACATGAGATCCCGCGGATACTTTTTCAAAAACATTCTGCACCTGCCAGTCTGAATTATCAAGACGGTATTCAAATACCCCGTTAGTACCATTTGCAGCTATACCGGTTACCACATAACCATCACCAAAATCTGATCCTGATATTTCAGCACTTAAACTTTCAGGAGCAGAAACAGGCACCACCTGAGTAATCAATTGCACTTCACAACCAGTAGCTTTATGAACTATTATAATTTCAATTTCAGAAAAGTCAGGGAAAGAGTTTAAATTCAGAATAGCCTCCTCCCCTATTGTATTGTTTCCTCCCATCCATTCATAAGTATATTCATCGCCAAGATCAGAACCGATGGTTACCGGGTCCAATAAATTTCCGAAGGAATCCACACAGAAATTTGTAATTTCAGGCAAAGAGTATTCAGGAAAGGCAAATGATCCAATTTCAAAATCTACCGACTCAGAAAAACAACCGCTTTCCAAACTTTTTACTCTCGCGAAAATATTCGCTCCATTTTCAAAAGGAAAAGATTGTGGCTGCGCAATAGGTTGATCATTGTTCATATTCTCAACACTGCTATAGTATACAACCTGATATTGAGCAGGGTTGGTATTTGGCGCTATAAGTTCGGCATCTTTTTCAGTAAGATCTAGTACTTCAGTTTCTTCGGTACATGCATATAAAGCAGATGTATCCCCGATTTCGGGATTCTCATAGAAGGTGACCGTAACGTCATCCATATCTGTATTGTTTCCTATGAGATCCCTTACAATTAAACGATAATCACCGGATTCATAGACCGTCAGGATTGGACCATCTTCACCGGCAATAAGGTCATATTTCTGCGTATTTTCATTGTAGATATACCATTCAAATATATCGGCTTCATCTGTACTTCCATCAAGTACATATTCATCCTCTCCGCAAACTGCGATATTATCACCCAGGGAGCTATCCAGAATTGAACAATCGGTAGAACCATTTCCCTCCCCTGTATTTGTTTGTTGCAGACTTATATAACCCGGAGACTGTTCAAAATTAGTAATTACCACCACGTAAATTTCGTTCGCCTGAGCACCAGGGATAGACATGGTTTCCACAGCATCCGGCAAATAACTGCAATCCACTATATTTTCTTCGGATAATGCTGCTGCTGAGCAAAATTCCTCTCCTTTAGCAAACGGCCCCCAAACCACAAAATCTACATCCAGCGGCGGTCCGGATAGATCCTGATTTGTATATTGAGAGATGCTAAAAACGAGATCTCCGGCTTCCTCTATTTGTAAATAAAACCACGCAGGATAAGGCTGCTCCTCAAGACATCCATAATCCGGACCTGCCTCCCCACTCGTTTGATTACTGTTTTGATAATTAGAATTCGGAAAGGTAAGTCGCTCATCTCCCGCACAAAAGGGCTCCACATCATCACAAAAGGAGCTTTGTGCTTTTACCGATGCCGAAGCAAAAAGGCTTATGAATATTACCAGAATGTATAGTTTGCTCTGCATGATTCGGCTTCCCTAATTCTTTGCAAAATATGAAATATTGATCATATTATAGAAGAAGGCTATCTAATTTGACTACGGCTAAAACCTTATAAATATGTATCTTTGCAAGCCAATACGGTTTTAACCGACTATTATTGCAAAAAGCATGAAAGTAGATAAAATTTTGAATGAAATAGAAGAAATGGGCGATGCCCATGCAGGCAGCAGTGCCGAAACGCCATTGAGGGAAGACGCTTTCGAGAAAAGTGATATTGAAAAAATTGACCTTATCAAAGAAGACGTCTGCAGCATTATGGAAACACTGGGACTTGACCTTACCGATGACAGCCTGAAGGGAACTCCCTTAAGAGTGGCTAAAATGTTTGTGAATGAAATCTTTTCAGGCTTACACCCAAAAAGAAAACCTAAGGCTTCGGTTTTTGAAAATAAATATAAATATGGTGAAATGCTGGTTGAAAAGAACATTACTGTTTATTCCACCTGTGAACACCATTTATTACCAATAGTTGGAAAAGCACATGTGGCTTATATTTCAAATGGTACCGTGGTAGGTTTATCAAAAATGAACCGAATCGTAGATTATTTCGCTAAAAGACCCCAGGTTCAGGAACGAATGACTATACAAATAGTTCATGAATTACAAAATGTTTTAGGTACGCCCGATGTTGCGTGTGTAGTGCATGCAAAACACCTGTGTGTGAATAGTCGCGGAATTCGAGATATAGAAAGTAGCACGGTAACAAGTGAATTTGGTGGAGCTTTTAAACAAAAAGAAATTAGAAGAGAATTTCTGGATTATATTAAATTAGACACTTCGTTCTAAGAATTCAAAATACCTTATTACATGGCGCTATACCAGGAACAAAACCTGAAACTTTACAATTCTATGAGTGGTGAAAAAGAAATTTTCACCCCAATTAATGAGGGACATGTTGGAATGTACGTTTGCGGACCCACCGTCTATAGCAATGTTCATCTGGGAAATTGCCGGACGTTCATCTCTTTTGACCTTGTCTTCAGGTATTTGAAGCACCTTGGTTATAAGGTGCGTTATGTAAGAAATATTACCGATGCAGGACTTCTTGAAAATGATGAAGATAGCGGTGAGGATAGAATTGCAAAAAAGGCAAGACTGGAACAAATCGAGCCTATGGAAGTCGTGCAAAAGTATACAGTTGACTTTCATAACATTCTCAATAAATTCAACAATTTTCCACCAAGTATAGAGCCAACGGCCACAGGCCATATTGTAGAACAGATTGAAATCATCAAAACGATTCTTGAGAATGGGTTTGCCTATGAAGCCAATGGATCGGTTTATTTTGATGTTTTAAAATTCAATAAGGAACACCAATACGGTAGACTTAGCGGCAGAGCGATTGAAGATATGATCGCTAACACCCGTGAACTGGCTGCACAAAGTGACAAAAGAAATCCTCAGGATTTCGCCCTTTGGAAAAAAGCAGAGCCACAACATATAATGCGCTGGCCATCTCCGTGGAGTGACGGTTTTCCAGGATGGCATTTAGAATGCACCGTAATGAGCACCAAATATCTTGGTGAAGAATTTGATATTCACGGTGGTGGAATGGATCTTAAGTTCCCTCATCACGAATGTGAAATTGCACAGGGAGAAGCTGCTACCGGAAAATCTCCGGTACATTACTGGCTACATGCCAATATGCTTACCCTTAATGGCAAGAAAATGGCAAAAAGTACCGGGAATTTCATTTTGCCCGAGCAAATTTTTACCGGTAATAATGATATCCTTACCAAAGCATTCTCGCCTAACGTAGTGAGATTTTTCATCCTTCAGGCACATTACAGAAGCATTCTTGACTTTTCAAGTGAAGCCTTGCTCGGAAGTGAAAAAGGATTCAACCGGTTAATGGAAGCTTATCATTCTATCGATGAGCTGCCGGTTTCAGGAAAATCAGATTTCAGCCTGGAAGACTGGAGGCAGTCGTGTTATGATGCTATGAATGATGATTTTAATAGTCCTATTCTTATTGCTCGTTTGTTTGATGTGGTTAAAACCATTAATGGTATCAAAGAAGGAACTTCATCTATTTCTGAAAAAGACAAAGAACAGCTTAAAGCAAATATGAGTGCTTTTATGTTTGATATTCTTGGACTTCTAGATGCCGCTTCTGAAACAGAAAACGACAGCAATAAACTTGCAGGAACTATAGAATTACTCATTCAACTTAGGGCAGAAGCCAGAAATAATCGAAATTTTGCTTTAAGTGATCAGATCAGGGACCAGCTTCAGGAAATGGGAATTCAGCTGAAAGACGGAAAAGAAGGAACTACCTTTTCAATCAAATAAACATTAAATGCTGAACCGGGGCTTAAGTAAAATATTGATAGCATTGGTTCGGTTCTACAGGAATTTTATTTCTCCAATTACTCCTTCCAGCTGCAGGTACTCACCTACCTGTTCTAGCTATATGATGGAGGCTATTCAAACCCACGGCCCCTTTAAAGGTACGTGGCTGGGAATTAAAAGGATAGCCCGGTGCAACCCGTGGGGCGGCAGCGGTTATGATCCCGTTCCCGGAAAATCAGGCCATAAAGACCTTTAAAGAAATGGCAAATATGTATATTTACGCCTAAACAAAAATTATAATATGCTGATTAATGCTATTCGCTGGAATCCGTCTGAAGGACTGGATTTGGGAATTCTTACGCTACACTACTACAGCCTTATGTTTCTAATTGCCTTTGGACTTGGCTGGTACATTATGAAAAGCATTTACACACGTGAAGGTATTTCTATTGAAAAACTGGATTCGTTGTTTATATATACCGTTCTGGCAACGCTTATTGGCGCCAGGCTCGGACACGTAATATTTTACGACTGGGAATATTTCCAGCATCATTTACTGGAAATTTTCTTACCGGTAAGATTCGAACCGGAATTTGAATTTACCGGCTTCCGCGGACTCGCAAGTCATGGGGCAGCGATAGGAATTATCATAGCGATGTACCTTTATTCTAAACGTGTACTTGAGAAACCTGTACTCTGGATCCTTGACAGAATTGTAATCCCGGTTGCCAGTGGAGCTATATTTGTTAGAATAGGAAACTTTATCAATTCTGAAATTATTGGAAAACCAACCAATTCAGATTACGGAGTAATATTTGAAAAACTGGGAGAAGATTTCCCACGACATCCCGCTCAGTTGTATGAATCAGCATGTTATTTAGGGATTTTTATAATATTGTGGTATTTATACTGGAAAACCGAAAAACGCTTTAAGATTGGCTATATATTCGGGATATTCCTTGTTTTGCTATGGACCGTTCGATTCTTCATCGAGTTTATAAAAGAGCCACAGGTAGGGGAACGTGCTAACTGGCTTTTAAACACCGGACAATGGCTAAGTATACCATTTATACTAGCCGGTTTCTACTTTATGTACCGACCAAAAAAACAAAAAACCGCAGCATGAAAAAAAAGGTTTTAAGTGTAGCAGGACTCTCTCTTTTCCTCAGTTTATCGCTTACTTCCTGCCACGATGCAAATAAGGAGAAAAGTATAAATACCGAGCCTATCACTTTTGAAAAGGAAGGAGAACTGTATCTTATCAGACCATCTGGCGACACCTTGAAAAAGCTGGATATTGAGTTTGCAGAATCAGATTACGAACATCAAACTGGTTTAATGTATCGCGATGGAATGGAAAAAGACCAGGGGATGTTATTTGTTTATGAAAATGAAAGCCAGCATAGCTTTTATATGAAGAACACCTATTTCTCTCTTGATATTATTTACTACGACCGTGATAGTTCTTTGGTAAGCATTCAACAGAATGCATTACCAAGAGATGAAACTTCCTTACCTTCTGAAGGTCCTGCTCAGTATATCCTCGAAGTAAACGCAGGATTATCTGATGAATTAGGACTGGAGAAAGGAGATAAAATAAGCTTTTATAAAAAGGGCGAAAACTAATTCAAATTAAATGTCTTCTTATACGAGAAGGAGTTTATAACAAATAAAAAAGGCTTTCCAAATGGAAAGCCTTTTTTATTAAATATATATTTTAACTAGGCAGTAGCGGTTTCTTCTGCCTTTGTCTTAGAACCTTTTTTAAGTTCATCAGTTCCTTTTTTCTTTACACTATCATACATTACCGGTGTAGCGATAAATAGTGAAGAATAAGTACCTACAATCACACCTACGATCAAAGCAAACATAAATCCTCTAATGCTTTCTCCACCAAAGATGAAGATTGCAAGTAATACTACCAAGGTAGTTAAAGAGGTATTCAGCGTTCTACTCAAAGTACTATTCAAAGCAGAATCTATCGTTTTGCCAAGTGTCCAGGAAGAATGTTCGTTTACATATTCCCTGATGCGGTCAAATACAACCACCGTGTCATTCAGTGAGTAACCAATAACCGTAAGAATTGCCGCAATGAAA
>JAGXII010000146.1 GCA_024635735.1 Christiangramia sp.
GTATATGTGGTTCCCGCGAAATTACGGGTAGCCTCGGTTCCCTGAGTTGAGTACAACACCTCCGGCTGAACCGAGAATCGGTCACCAACAGGGATTTCAGCAAGTACACCAAGATTAAATCCTGTACGAGAGTTGGTATCATCAAATCCATCTGAAGTCATATTGGTGAAATTCACACCCCCTTTAACTCCAAAATGCCAGGATTCCTGTGCATTAGCAGATAATCCAAATCCAAAAATTGCAACTGCAAATAATAAAATCGTCTTCTTCATCACTTTTGTTTTTTGATTTTGGTCAAATGTAGGGTACAACTTGTTAAGAAAATGTTAGCCAAGCCTAAAGTAATACTAAGACTAACCCCCATTATTATTATATTTAACACATGAAATGGCAGAATGCTCTAAAGGATTATCAGCATTATTTGAAGCTTGAACGCGGACTTTCAGGGAATTCCATTCAGAATTACAGCCTTGATGTAAGTAAACTTATCAGGCATCTTGATGTTAATGAAATTGAGGTGAGTCCACTAAAAATTTCAGAAAAAACTATCCAGGAATTTATTTATGAGTCCTCCCGAAATCTTAACGCCCGTTCCCAGTCACGACTCATTTCAGGTTTAAGAAGCTTTTTCAACTATCTGATATTTGAAGATTATAGAAAAGATAACCCGCTGGATCTTATGGAGGCTCCCAAAATTGGTCGTAAACTTCCGGATACTATTTCTACAAAAGAAATAGACAGGATCATTGCTGCCGTTGACCTGAGTAAAAATGAAGGAGAACGAAACAGGGCCATTATAGAAACCCTCTACGGCTGCGGCCTCAGGGTATCTGAACTAATCGATCTTAAAATATCTGATCTGTTCTTCGAGGAAGGTTTTATAAAAGTTACCGGGAAAGGTGACAAACAACGATTTGTACCCATTTCAAATTACACCATTAAATTCATTAATATCTATAAAGACCAGGTAAGAGTTCATCAGGAAATCAAACCTGCTGCAACCGACACACTTTTCCTGAATCGCCGCGGAAATAAACTAACTCGTGCTATGATCTTTACTATTGTTAAACAGCTTACCACGGCAGCGGGAATACAGAAGAAGATCAGTCCTCATACATTCAGGCACTCCTTCGCTACTCATCTCCTTGAAAACGGTGCCGATCTGAGAGCTATACAGCAGATGTTAGGCCATGAAAGCATTACAACCACTGAAGTATATGTTCATGTGGATCGAAGTCATCTAAGAAAGGTTATGGAAGAATTCCACCCTAGAAAGTAGATATTAAAGTTCTGCTAAACCACTCTCAAATTTTTTTGCTACATCTTACAATTCTTAACTTCATAAAAAATTATTTGATTGTCCGTTAAGTATCCTAATTTAATAAAGTGCGTCATTCTGAACTTGTTTCAGAATCTTAAAATACTATAAGTTTTCATTATAAAATGAGACCCTGAAATAAATTCAGGGTGACGAGATATCTATTATGACTAAAAACGGATATACATAAAAATTATTCTATGAAGAAATTAAAATTTAGAAACGGAGATACTTTAGATGCTATAGGTCTCGGAACCTGGAAATCTGAAAAAGGAAAAGTAACAGAAGCTGTAAAAATTGCCCTTAATAATGGGTATAGACATATAGACTGTGCAGCTACATATGGCAATGAGGCCGAAGTTGGAGAAGCCTTCGAAGAAGTTTTTAAAGAAGGCAAGGTTAAACGCGAAGAGGTTTGGGTAACTTCTAAACTCTGGAATAACGCACATAAAAAAGAAGATGTAATTCCAGCATTAAAACAAACATTGAAGGATCTAAAACTGGATTATCTCGATTTATATCTTATCCACTGGCCGGTGGCCTTCAAACCCGAAGTAGATGGATTTCCGGAAGGACCTGGAGACTATTTGTCGCTGGAAGAGGCTCCTTTAATAGAGACCTGGAATGAGATGCTAAAAGCCAAAGAACAGGGATTGGTTAAACATATCGGAGTTTCCAATTTCAGTATTCCAAAGCTAAAGGAATTAATGGCCGAAACAGATTTTACTCCGGAAATGAATCAGGTAGAACTCCATCCCTATTTACAACAGAATAAACTTTTAGAGTTTTGTAGTAAAAATGGTATTAACGTCACAGCCTATTCTCCATTAGGAAGCGGAGACAGACCAGACGCCATGAAAGCCGCAGATGAACCTTCACTACTGGAAAATCCAACGATTAATAAGATCGCCAAAAAGCACGGAGCTTCGGCGGGACAGATCCTTATTAAATGGAGTGAACAAAGAGAAACCGGCGTGATTCCAAAATCTACCAATGAGAAAAGGATTATTGAAAATCTGCAGAGTGCCGGCTATCAGTTAGATGAAGATGATATGAAGCAAATTGCTGAACTGGATTATCATTTTAGATATGTAACCGGTAAGTTTTTTGAAGTAGAAGGAAATTCCTATCACAATATATACGACGATTAAGCCTGAAATACGGAAACAAAAAAGCCGGTTTGAAAAATTCAAACCGGCTTTTTTTTATATTAAGATTCCTTTACTTCGCTACGTTTACAGCTCTGGTTTCCCTAATTACGGTTACTTTAACCTGTCCCGGATACGTCATATCTGTCTGTATTTTCTGAGAGATCTCAAAAGAAAGATTAGCGGCCTTATCATCGGTCACTTTATCGCTTTCTACTATTACCCTTAATTCTCTACCTGCCTGAATAGCATAAGCTTTTTTAACTCCTCCAAAACCAAAAGCGATATCTTCAAGGTCTTTAAGTCTTTGAATATACGAATCGAGTACCTGTCTTCTTGCTCCGGGTCTTGCTCCACTAATCGCATCACAAACCTGAACAATTGGAGATAACAATGAATTCATTTCAATTTCATCATGGTGGGCACCAATCGCATTACATACCTCTGGTTTCTCTCCGTGCTTCTCTGCCCATTGCATTCCCAGAATTGCGTGAGGCACTTCTGTTTCTGTTTCTGGCACTTTACCAATATCGTGTAAAAGCCCGGCTCGTTTGGCCAGTTTAGGATTCAATCCAAGTTCTGCGGCCATTACTCCACATAATTTTGCTACTTCACGGGAGTGTTGCAGCAGGTTTTGACCATAAGAAGAACGATACTTCATTCTCCCTACCATTTTGATAAGTTCAGGTTGTAAACCGTGGATTCCAAGGTCTATCACCGTTCTTTTACCTATATCTATAATTTCTTCTTCAATTTGCTTGCGCGTCTTTTTCACCACCTCTTCAATCCTTGCAGGGTGAATACGACCATCTGTAACCAGTTTATGAAGCGATAACCTCGCAACTTCTCTTCTAACCGAATCAAAACAGCTAAGAATAATGGCTTCCGGAGTATCGTCTACAATGATCTCCACACCTGTAGCAGCTTCCAGAGCACGAATATTACGTCCTTCACGACCAATGATCCTACCTTTTACATCATCGCTTTCGAGATTGAATACAGAAACGCAGTTCTCAATCGCCTCCTCTGTTCCTATACGCTGAATAGTATTAATGATGATCTTTTTAGCTTCCTGCTGGGCAGTTAATTTAGCTTCTTCCACAGTATCCTGAATAAGAGCCATGGCGTCTGCCTTTGCAGTTTCTTTTAGTGATTCTACCAATTGTGACTTGGCATCTTCAGCTGAAAGTCCGGAAATCACTTCGAGTTGCTGTACTTTACTGTTATGCAGCTTCTCAATCTCTTCCTGCTTTTTCTCAAGGTATTCGAGCCTGTGGTTGTAATCTGCTACTTTATCCTCAATTTCCTTATTAAGTTTTTTGTTCTTCGCTAATTCATTAGAAATATGAGATTCCTTATCCTTAACTCGTTTTTCAGCATCATTGATTTTCTTATCGCGTGAAAGTATTACTTTCTCATGCTCTGATTTAAGTTCAATAAACTTCTCCTTAGCCTGAAGGATCTTATCCTTCTTTATGCTTTCACCTTCAGCTTTTGCTTCCTTTAAGATAGAAGCGGCCTCTTTCTTGGCACTCGCTATTGTATTCGATGCCTGCTTTCGCTCCAGCATTTTTGCAATTCCGAAGCCAAGAGCCAATCCTACGATGGCGGCGATCACTATTATTAGTATGTCCATATTTTCAGTTTAGATGTATATATAAAAAAAGCCTGTATTAGTTGTGATTTGTATTAAACTCCTTAAATACAAGTTTAGGACTAACAAGCTGATCAAGAATCCGCTCTCCTGTTTCGGTAAAACCGAAAAGGACACGGCACGCTTTTACAACTTAGACTCATCCTTTTTAAAGAATTCGTGTTGAGTTTATCAAAAAAGCACTAATACAGGCAGTAAACTTATTTATGTTAAGAACTTAAGAAGTTAAATGCTTCTGCAGTAAATCATTAAGTGACCTTAATTTATCCTCTGCTTCAAGCATCTCACTTGATGTGTCAATATCTTTTTGTTCGGTTTGAGCGGCAAACTGTAACGCGCACATAGCGAGTACATCCTGCTTATCTCTTACCGCGTAATTTTGCTCAAACTGTTTGATCATAGCCTCGATCTTCTTCGCTGCTTTACGCAAACCTTCTTCCTGTTTAGGCTGAATGGTGAGCGGATACACGCGATCTGCTATGGAAATTTTTATTTTCAGCTTATCTTCCATTCTTTCTGTTTATTCTGATAACTGAACAATACATTGATCGATCTCTCTAATCAAACTGTTTATTTTGAGCTTAGTTTCTCTTTTATGGTCGGTACTGCCAAGCATCGCATTAGCAGCTTTTAAAGTTTGAACCTGATCCCTGGAAGCCTGTATATCTTCCTCCAGTTTTCCGTATTCAAGTCTTACAGTATTCAATTCCTCCTGAAGAGACTCGTTAGCCTGCTTCATAAAATCATATTTATGAAGGAGCTTGCTGATTCTATTCTCAAGGTTATCAACTATTTCTGTAATTTCACTCATAAGCGCTAAAACCGATGTGAACCCCTACAAAGTTAACATACGCTTTGAAATATCCCAATACTTTTTTCTCTGTTTTCAAAATATAATCAACAATATATAATAATTGACTCATTAAAAGCGATTTAATATTGCAATAACTTTGACTAACTTTACGCCAGCTTAAAATGATTACCCCAGATATATGAAGAGAGCAGCATGCCTATTATTCCTATTATTATTTTCCACATTACAGGCTCAGAATACGTTACCACAGGATTATTTTGATAATCCCCTGGACATACCTTTAGTACTTGCCGGAACCTTCGGTGAATTAAGATCCAACCATTTTCACAGTGGCCTGGATATTAAAACCCAGCAAAGAGAAGGACTCGAAGTAAAAGCTTCGGCCTCAGGTTACGTGAGCAGGATCAATATCCAGCATTATGGGTACGGAAAGGCATTATATATTCAACATCCCAACGGATACACCACCGTTTATGGACATTTATCCAGCCTGGCACCAAAAATTCAGGACTATCTCAAAAAGCAACAATACACTAAGGAAACATACGAGATCGAGCTTTTTCCTGAACCAGGAGAATTAAAAGTAGAACAGGGAGAAATTGTTGCTTTCAGTGGTAATACAGGCGGGAGTGGGGGTCCACATCTCCATTTCGAAATCCGCGATGGCAGCCAGAGGCCTATGAATGCTCAAATGTTTGGAATTGATATCGCAGATCGTAAAGATCCATTGATAGAAGGGGTGTTTGCATACCCTCTCGGGGAGGATGCGCATGTGAATAATTCTCAGGCACGACAAAAATTAAGATTGATCCCCTTGAAGGATGGAACATACACCACGAACCAGTTGGAAGTCTGCGGAGAAATAGGATTTGGTGTTTCTACCGTGGACCAGCAGGACATGTCCTACAACCATAATGGAGTTTTTGAAATTGAAGCCGATCTAAACGGGGATCAGGTTTTTTCTATAGACTTCGACAAATTCTCATTTGCTGAGAGCCGTAATATCAACAGACTTATTGATTATGAATATTATATGGAGCAGCATAAAAGGATTCAAAAATTATTTGTGAATCCCGGCAATCCCTTAAGTCTTTACAGATCACTTCAAAATGAAGGTAAATTGAATATAAAAAACAGCCTGGATTATAATTATACCATAAAAGTGAGGGATTATAAGGGAAATGTAAAGGTGGTAAGAATCCCAATTAAAGGGCAGATTATCGATAATATTAAAAAGAAAGAGGAAATTGAAACTTCCTATTTAGTAAAAGCCAGTGAAGCCTTTTCGGCGAAAGGAAATAATATAGACGTGTATATACCGCCAAACAGTCTTTATGATGACACTTACCTGGATATCCAGTTTCAGGAAGATACCCTTCAGTTACATCGGGATATCATTCCTATTCATTCTAATATAACTGTAGGTTTCGATGTGAGTAAGTTTTCTAACGAAGACAAAGAACAACTGTTTATCGCAAGACTATCAGATTATGGAAGACCCCTCTATTCCACTACTTATAAAAAAGGAAACCGGTTTACCACGGGGACAAGAACTTTTGGCACTTACACACTTGCAAAGGACACTATTTCACCAAAAGTAACCCCTGTGAACTTTTATGACGGACAATGGATTTCAGGCAATAAGACTCTGAAATTAAAAATTTCTGATGATCTTTCGGGAATAGATTCTTATCGTGCTACGGTAAACGGGAAGTTTGTTTTAATGGAATATGAGTATAAAAACAATACTCTTACTCACGATTTTTCAGATGGAGTGGTTACCGAAACCGAAAACAACCTGAAGCTAATTGTAACCGATAATGTGGGAAACACCACGGTTTATACCGCTAAATTCTTCAGAAAATAAATATAAACTCCAGAAAAAAGAATTTAAATAGAAAAATCAAAAGTCCAGAACTGGATAAGCCTTAGCTTTCAATAAATTCTTTAAGCGTATTCACCACATAATCGATCTCCTCCCTATTGTTATAATGAGATAAGGAAAACCTCAGTGAAGGCTTTTTTAAATCTTCTTCTGAAAGAAATGCGTTAAGCACATGAGATCCCTGATCACTTCCACTTTGACAGGCACTACCTTTAGAGCAGGCGATACCTTTAAGATCAAGTTGAAACAACAACATTAAAGCCTTCTCCTGGCTAACAGGCAGGCAAACATTTATAAGTGTGTAGGTGCTATTTTCAAGGTCACTACAACTACCGTTGAACTTAACACCCGGAATTCCCTCCTGAAGCCTTTCAATAAAGTACTTTTTAAGAGATATTATATAATCTTTTTCTTCATCCAGGTTCTCATAGGCAAGTTTTAAAGCCTCCTCAAGCCCTACAATATTATGAACTCCCTCAGTTCCTGCCCTGTGACCTCTCTCCTGCTCTCCCCCAAAAATAAGTGGCTTAAGACCCGAATTTCTTCTCACAAATGCAAAGCCGACTCCTTTTGGTCCATGAAATTTATGTGCGCTAACAGCTGTAAAATCAACTGGAATTTCATTTAAATCGAGAGGATAATGCCCAATAGACTGAACAGTATCTGAATGAAATAAGGCGTTGTGAGATTTAACTAATTTGGCTGTTTGCTTAAGATCAAGCATATTTCCAACCTCATTATTCACATGCATTAGACTCACAAGTGTTTTTTTTGATGAAGAACTTAATCTTTTATCAAGGTCTTTAATATCAATATTTCCATTTTCATCAAGATCCACATATTCCACTTCTATATCGAAGCAATCTTTAAGCTGATTCACTGTGTACAGGACAGCGTGATGCTCGATTTCTGAAGTAATTATCCTTTCCACGCCAAGATCTCTAACGGCACTGTTCAGAGCCAGGTTATCGGCTTCCGTTCCACCCGAAGTAAATACAATTTCTGAAGCTTTTACGTTTAAAATACCTGCAACAGTTTTGCGAGCCTGCTCAATTAAAGATTTTGATGATCTTCCATAACTATGTGTAGATGAAGGGTTTCCGTAATTATTTTTTAAAATACGAGTCATTTTATCTACTACTTCCTCTCTTAATTGGGTAGTAGCTGCGGAGTCTAAATACACTTTGTTCATGATGGCAAAATTAATGCAAATAAAATAATTTCCCACAAGCCTTCCTTATAAGTTTGATTCCATTATTTTTGTTGAAAAAGCATCTTCATGAGACGTTTGTTATCTGGCTTAATTCTATTAGGACTTCTTACCGCCTGCGATGACGGGAATATTATAGTAACCAGTTTTAACTTTGAAGACAGCACTCTTAAATTCTGCGAAGGCCCTAACACAAACGTTCTTTACGCCGTGAATAACAATGATGTTTTTGAATCTATTTCCCTCGAATATAGCAACAACCAGTTTGAACCCGATGAAAATGGAAATCTTCTTCCTCCGGCTAATGATCCGTTAAGTTTTTCTCTTTCGGGTAATAACAGGGTGGTTTACCGACTTTACGACGGAGATATCCCCAATAATTATTTCTGCAATGTAGTTCCTCCAAGCAATCCCAAGGTTGTGGAAGAATGGATTAGCGGTACGGGAGCGACTGTAGTGGTCTCAAGTACTTTTACTGACGAAACTGCGAATTCTGACCCTGATAATGACGGATTGAAAAATTCAGAAGAAGGATGGATTTTAGATGGAAACAGTCAGGACACAGATAATGACGGAATACCTGATTATCTGGATCTGGACGATGATAATGATAATGTCCCTACCAGAAACGAACTTGCCAACAGTGCCGGTGACCCTGTAAATGAGGATGGATACCGCGATACCGATGAAGATGGAATTCCAAATTACCTGGATGAAGATGATGATAATGATAATGTGATCACCCGTTACGAGGTAGAGGAAGGCGCTGAGAATAATCCGGCCACTTTCCAGACTGCTCAGGGAATTCCTAATTACCTGAACCCTGAACAGACTCAGAGTTTACAGCATGATGTTTTTCTGAACCATGATATCTCCCGGAATTATGCGTACCAGATCCTTATCAATAACCTGAAATTTGAAAAACAGGACGGCTCTGGAGAATCTATACAATTCCAGACCTATAATTTTGGAACTTTCCAGGAATCAGGGATAGATTATCCTTTGTGTCCTGATCAGGACCCGAATTGCGGAGAAGCAGAAAATAATTAAGGATTTTGCAGAATATAAACCTCTGTGGCTCCAAGACCATATTTTTGATAATCCGCATCATAGAATTTCACATTTGAATATCGCCCAAAGAGGTATTCGAGTTCCATTTTCAGGACTCCTTCCCCCACTCCGTGTATAAATACAATTTTCTGAATACGTTTACGCATGGCAAACTCCAGTTTATGCCTGGCAGTATCTAATTGAATATTCAGAATTTCATGATTGCTCATCCCGCGTGGAGACCTTAACAGTTGATTTATATGCAGATCAACTTCCATAGGAGGGGCATTCCTTTCTTTGGGTTTGGAACGACTGGATTTCGGTTTCTTTTGAGGTTTTTTATCCTGAATCACCTCCTCGAGATTAAAATTATCCATTTCAAGCTCTTCAATTTCTGAGTCAATTTTCACAAGATCGGAAGCAGGAAATGTCATCATAAAACCTTCCCCAGTTTTTATAAGAATTTCATCTCCGTTCACTTCCTCAACCGTACCACTTAGATTATCGTCAAGCAGTTCTACCTTATCTCCAATTACAAAACCCATTATTTTTCCTGATTTTCAGTATCCTCTTTATGATCATCTTTGGTAGCGACCCAATGATTAGTTGCTCTGTAAAGTCCGAACATGATTATGATAAGACCTATAATTTTAAAATAGGGACTGGCATTCTCTACAGAAATAGTATAAATAAGGCAGGCGCCCCCAACGACAATTAATAAGGTATTTATGATTTGTGAATTCTTCATTTACAGCAAGTTAAATGTTAAAGAAACATATTTTCAATCGTAATTATTATTACATTTATGCAAAGTTATAGGTTTAATGAAGCTTCTCCTGCTTTTTTTGATGATTTTTAGTTCCTGCGGAATATATGCCCAGTTACATGTCTCCCCTTCAGATAAATCTGACAGCTATTTGTATGTCAAAGATCGGGTGTTATATGTTCAAAATGGAATAGATTTAATGGAAAATCGCCGGAAAGAAACCCAGGCCAGTATATATCTGCGCAAAGAAGCACAACTTCTGCAAGGGCCTAAGAATAAGAATCTAAACTCCGGAGATGGTAAAATTTCTGTTTTTCAGGAAGGAACTTCCAATGCTTTCGATTACAATTACTGGGGACTTCCGGTAAAATTAGAAAACGATAAGAATATAAAACTCAATGATATTATCTACGAACCGCTGGACAAAACCGAAAGTCGCAAAGCGAATTTAATTTCCGGATTGGATGGTAACAGCCGTCCCTTAAATATTAGCAGTAAGTGGATCTATACTTTTTCCGGGCACACCTATTCTAACTGGCAATATGCAGGGGATCATTTTGACCTTTACCCCGGCGAAGGTTTTAGCATGAAAGGAGTAAATGGTATTAATCCGGATGAAATTGAAGGAAAAGTCATTAATTCCGGTTCAGCTCAAACTTATGATTTCAGAGGGCTGCCTAACGATGGCAGAATAGAACTCTCCATCGCCCAGGACCAGCTTCTATTGGTTGGGAATCCATATCCCTCAGTCCTTAATCTGGATGATTTTTTAATCCAGAATACCGCAACTACTGGAATCGCTTATTTCTGGGATTCACGAGAAAATGGAACTTCTCACTATTTGTCAGATTATGAAGGAGGTTATGGCGCCTACTCTCCGGGAGCCGGTATCTATGTTCCTGCAATCTTCAAGAATTACCCCAATGAAGAAGAGACGGGAGAAAGCGGCGATGTTTATGTCCGGAAATTCAGTCCGATTGGTCAGGGATTTATGGTGATTGGCAAAACTACAGGAAAGGTCGTTTTCGAAAATTCACAGCGCTACTTCCAAAAGGAAAATAGAGAATCGTCTCAGTTCAGAAAAGTAGAGAGCAATTCTAATGAAATCCCTTCGCTGCGCTTAAATGTTCAAATAGATTCTATTTACACCAGGCAGTTAGTACTTGCATTTAATGAAAATGCTACCATAGGAGAAGATCATGCAATGGATGCCCGCAAGCTGGACGGTGTAAATAATGATATCTCCTGGAATATCAATAATGAAGATTTTGTGATTAATGTTCTTCCTAAAAAAGATGAAGAACTAATTCCTTTAAAATTAAGTCTGAAAAAGGAATCTGTCATTCACTTTTCGGCAGCAGATTTCAACAATTTCAATCCAGACCGTTTGTTCATTTATGATACAAAAGAGGATCTTTATTACAGCATTAAGACAGGTTATTTAAAGCTAAAACTTCCGTCAGGGGATTACCCGAACAGATTCTTCGTAAGCTTTATAGAAAAACTTCCGCTTATCGACCAAACAAAGACCCCTGTTGACTACCGGGATAAACCTGCGATTGTATTATTGAATACATTTGATATTTATCAGAATAACCGCCTGGAGCAACTGGAAGTGAAAGTATTATACGAAACGGATATTAGAAATATCAGGCTTTACGACCTGAACGGGAAATTACTTTTCAATCAGAAAATTAACGGAAACCAAAAAGAATATTATCTTCCCACTGGAAATCTCAGCACAGCTGTGTATATTGTGAAGGTTAATACCTCAGATAATATTGAACTGACCAAAAAAATAGGAATAAAGAATTGAGTAATCTAGAAGAATATATGCTTCCCTGCCTCAATAAAACCTTATTTGGCGTGGAGTGTACCGGTTGTGGAGCACAGCGGGCTGCTGTATTCCTTTTTCGGGGAGACTTTACAAAAGCATTTTTTATGTATCCAGCGATCTATCCGCTGGCCTTCCTGTTTACATTCCTTGTGTTCAATCTTTTTTTTAAATTTAAATACGATTATACAGTCAAAATTAGCCTGATAATTATTACTGCATTAGCAATGGCTATAGCATATATCATTAAAATGTTTTATTTATTCAACTAACCAATTAAACCCCCTCATTCATGGAAAAAAAAGAATTACCTAATTCCACCTTAATTTTAGTCTTTGGTATTTTATCTATACTGGGATGTTGTTGCTACGGTGTTCTGGGAATCGTATTCGGAATCATAGCCCTTGTAATGTCTAAGCGCGCTATAGAAATTTACAGCGCGGAACCGGAGCTTTATACTGGCTACCAGAATGTAAAAACAGGACGGATACTGGCAATCATAGGCTTAGTCTTAAGCTCATTAAGTATAATAGTATCTATAATAAGTTTGATTTTCTTCGGCGGTTTCGGTGCCTGGCAAGATGCCATGGAGGAGATTTCCCGTCAATATGGAGGATAACATAAAAACCCCCGCTTGAAAGCGGGGGTTTTTATTTATATCTGTGAGTCAGGATTATTTCTCAAACTGCTTTAATGTCTTCACAATAATAGCAACACAATCTCTTAATTGTTCCTCGTTCATTACCAAAGGAGGCGCAAATCGAATGATATTCCCGTGTGTAGGCTTGGCAAGGAGTCCGTTTTCCTTTAGAGCCATACAGATATCCCAGGCAGTTGTACTTTCTGATGAATCATTAATTACTATTGCATTCAGCAATCCGCGTCCTCTTACAAGGTTAACAATGCTAGATTCTTTAATATAATCATCCAGTAGTCTTCGGAAAAGATTACCAAGTTTTCTGGCATTCTGAATAAGATGTTCATCTTTAACCACATCCAGTGCGGCAACAGCTACAGCAGCAGCCACGGGATTACCTCCAAAAGTGGAACCATGCTGGCCAGGCTGGATAACTTCCATCACCTCGTCATCTGCAAGTACTGCAGATACCGGATAATTACCTCCGGAAAGCGCTTTTCCTAAAATCAGAATATCGGGACGAGTGTATGTTTCTTCCTGTCTTTCACAATGTCCTGTACAGGTACAATTTCCGCATACGGCCAGCAAACCACCTGTTCTTGCGATTCCGGTCTGGATTTCATCTGCCATAAAAAGCACATTGTTTTTATTACAGATTTCTTTAGCCTTACTCATAAAATCATCAGAAGGTGTATAAACTCCAGCTTCCCCCTGAATTGGCTCCACAAGAAATCCTGCAATATTCTGATTATTTTGAATTGCTGCTTCCAGTGCTTCCGGGTCGTCGTAAGGTATTTTAATAAATCCTGGCGTATAAGGACCAAAATTCTTTCTTGCCCCTTCGTCGTTAGAAAAGGAAATGATCGTAGTGGTTCTTCCGTGAAAGTTATTTTCACAAACAATGATATTCGCTTCAGTTTCCTTTACCCCTTTTTTCTCATAAGCCCATTTTCTGGCTATTTTAATAGCGGTTTCTACTGCCTCTGCTCCTGTATTCATTGGCAAAAGCTTATCAAAACCAAAATATTCCGTAGCATACTTTTCATATGCTCCAAGAATATCATTATGAAAAGCACGTGAGGTAAGTGCAAGCTTTGAAGCCTGCTCGTGCAATGCGTTTACAATTTTAGGATGGCAATGCCCCTGGTTGACTGCAGAATAAGCCGAAAGAAAATCGTAGTATTTTTTACCTTCTACATCCCAGACATGAACTCCTTCACCTCTGCTTAGAACAACAGGTAACGGGTAATAGTTGTGAGCTCCATGTTGATCTTCAAGTTTAATCGCTTCTTCTGAAGAATTAATTTTCGGTAATGGCATGTTAATTTATGTTTTTGTATTAGTGTTATGCTATTCCTTTCTTTTTCCAGCGAAATACAGCTAAAATGGAGAGAAATCATCCTGAAATATCAATTCCTGCAAATTACTAAATGTTTGCTGAAAATTTCAACCAGCCACTCTTTAAATCTTGTTAATTATCCTATTTTTGCGGCATGAGCCGAAGAAACAAGAACAAGATTTTTAAAGAAATTGAGGTTACAGATGCCGGTGCTAAGGGAAAGGCAGTTGCCAAATCTCCTGATGGTCGTGTGATTTTTATAGATAATGCGGTTCCCGGTGATATAGTAGATGTTCAAACTACCAAAAGAAGAAGGTCTTTTTATCAGGGAACAGCGGTAGAATTTCATACATTATCTGATAAGCGAACACAACCTGTTTGTAAACATTTTGGAACCTGTGGCGGTTGCAAATGGCAGAATATGGAATACAAATTTCAGCTGGAATACAAACAGAACGAAGTAGAAAATAATCTGAGAAGACTGGGTAAGATTGAGCTACCGGAAATCACTCCTATTCAGGGTAGTGAAAAGACCTATTTCTACCGTAATAAAATGGAATTCTCCTTTAGTGATAGCCGATGGCTTACCCAAGAGGAAATTCAAAGCGGGGAGAATATCGAAAATAGAAATGCCCTTGGTTTCCATATTCCTGGAACGTGGGATAAGATTCTGGATATCGAGAAATGTCATTTGCAGTAAGATCCCAGTAATGATATTCGAAACTTCGTAAAAGAATTTGCAACCGAAAACGGCCTGGAATTCTTCAACACCCGAAATCAGGAAGGTTTACTCCGTACTTTAATGATACGGACAACTTCCACCGGAGACATCATGGTACTAATCCAGTTCTTTGAAGCCAAAAAAGATCAGCGGGAATTATTACTTGATGCTTTAGGTAGTAAATTTCCAGAGATCACCTCCTTACAATACGTAATTAATAGCAAACCAAATGATACTATTTATGATCAGGAAGTAATTTGCTATAAAGGAAGCGATCATATTTTCGAAGAAATGGAAGGTCTTAAATTTAAGATCAACGCTAAATCTTTCTACCAAACTAATTCGGACCAGGCGTATAATCTTTACAAGATCGCGCGTAATTATGCCAATTTAAAGGGAGATGAACTAGTTTATGATCTTTATACAGGCACAGGTACTATTGCACAATTTGTTGCAAAAAAGGCTAAGAAGATAATAGGTGTGGAAGCCGTTCCTGAAGCCATTAAAGACGCTAAGGAAAATGCAGATCGTAATGAAATTGACAACGTAGAATTCTATGTTGGCGATATGAGAAAAGTTTTTACAGAAAACTTTATCAATAAACATGGGAAACCAGACGTTATCATAACCGATCCTCCACGTGATGGGATGCATAAAGATGTGGTAGCTCAAATTATTGGTATATTGCCACAAAGAATTGTGTATGTAAGCTGTAACTCGGCTACTCAGGCCAGAGATCTGGCTTTATTAGACGAACATTACAAAGTTACCGCAGTTCAGGCGGTAGATATGTTTCCGCAGACTCATCATGTTGAGAATGTTGTTTGTTTAGAAAAAAGATAAATGAAAAGATATTCCGGAACCTTAGTTTTTCTTCTTGCGCTTGTTATGATTTTAAGCTGCCAGCGGGATGATATCTGCCCGGCATCGACGGACACCACTCCCCTGCTAATTATCCGCTTTTATGAAAATCAGGATCCTTTCGACTTAAAAGCTCCGCAAAACTTAAGAATTCAGGAAACGGGAAATGACACCAGCTTTGTTTATTACAGGTATAGCCAGGATAGTATTGCTATTCCCTTAAGAACAGATCAGGATCTTTCAGAATTTGTCTTTACACTCAACGCATCCGATACTTCGGCTACCGATGCTGAACCTGGAATTGCCGATACGCTTGTTTTTAGTTATGGAAGAGAACAGGAATATCTTAACCGCGCATGCGCTTTCAGAGTAAATTATGTAGGCCTAAAAGCTACATTGAGTGATGGTCCCTCCGGAGAGGATTGGATTGAAGATATTCAAATAGAACAAGCAAATGTTGAAAATGAAAATCAAGCCCATGTTTCGATATTTTTCTAGTCTTCTTATAATCATTCTTTTTACAGAGGTAGTTTCTGCCCAGGAAACCGCTATAGCGCAGGATAGTATTCAGTACAAAGATAAATACGGAATGCGGGTTGGGATAGACCTCAGTAAACCTTTAAGGAGCTTGCTGGACGATAAATATGACGGACTGGAAATTGTAGGGGACTATCGAATTAATGAGGATTTCTATGCTGCCGCCGAACTTGGAAATGAAAAAATGACTTTTGAAGGTGATAATATTAAAACCATCACTAACGGAAGCTATATAAAACTTGGCGCAGACTATAATGCTTATGATAACTGGCAGGATATGCAAAACAGTATTTTTGTAGGAGCACGTTATGGTTTCGCGACTTTTTCACAAAGCCTTGACAGCTATCGTATCTATACCTCCTCTAATTATTACGGGCCTGATATTAGAACAGAAAATACTGAAACCAGTGGCCTTAATGCCAGTTGGCTCGAGCTCATGATAGGAATTAAAGTGGAGGTATTAAATAATCTTTTCCTTTCTGCTAATGTTCAGCTAAAGAGAAGGATCAGTCAGAAAACACCCTCTAACTTTGATAATCTTGCAATCCCAGGCTTTGGGCGCACTTATGACGATAGTGATTTTGGAGCCGGCTATGGTTATTCCATTTCATATTTAATTCCGCTTTACAAAAAGAATAAGGATTAATTATCCTGCTGCTCCTGTTTGCTTTTCTTCTTGGAACCCTCGTAGATCACATATTTTAAAAGACGGGCTTCCAACGGGCCGTTATAGAGTTTTATCTTGCGGGAGGCACGCAATCCAACACTTTTAATAGCATCAAAATTGGTTGCGATAAACCAGGCATGAGTGCCGTGATAATTCTGCTTTAACGTGTCCCCTATTTGTGCATAGAATTTTTCCACATCTATTTCTAGTCGCTCTCCATAAGGCGGATTAAAAAGCATATGAAGGTAACGATCACTTTGTTTTACGCTTTCAAAGAAATTCTTCTGTTCTATCTCAATAAATTCGGAAAGGTTGGCATTTTTCACATTTTCCTTCGCTTTCATTACTGCCGAAGGAGCCTTGTCGAAACCTTTAATTTTAAAATGAAATTCCCGAACCTTTTTCAGTGCAGATTCCTCAATCTTTTCAAAAAGATCTTCATCCCAGTCTTTCCATTTTTCGAATCCGAATTCCTTTCTGTTTAAATTAGGAGGAATATTACAGGCGATCATAGCAGCTTCAATTGGAATAGTTCCGCTACCGCACATTGGATCCAGAAAATCGCATTGTCCATCCCAACCTGAAAGCAATAGCATTCCGGCAGCAAGCACTTCATTAACCGGAGCGATATTGGTAGCCAGACGATATCCTCTTTTATGCAAAGATTCCCCTGAGCTATCAAAAGAAACGTCGCAGTGATTTTTTTCAATATGGATATTGATTCGCAAACTCGGGAAATCAAGATCTACATCAGGACGTTTTCCAAATTTATCTCTGAACCTGTCAACGATCGCATCTTTTGTCTTTAAGGATATATACTGGGAATGTGTAAAAATATCAGAATGGACCGTAGAGTCCACTGCCAGGGAGCCATTTACATCTAAAAATTTTTCCCAGGGCAGTTTATAAATCTGGTCGTATAGTTCCTGTTCTGAATTTACTTTAAAGCTTTCGTATGGTTTTAAGATTTTAATGGCTGTTCTAAGACATAGATTAGCTTTGTACATAAAACCTTTATCTCCAACAAAACTCACCATCCTTGTTCCTTCATTGATATCCATTGCACCTAACTGCAATAATTCCTTGGCAAGTATTTGTTCAAAACCGAATAAGGTTTTGGCTATCATTTTAAAGTTATTACTCATATTCCTTCTTTAAAGAACCACAAAAATAGGTTAATTTTGTTCCAAAGTATAATAATTAGAAGATTGTTGAATTCATAGTTTTACGTCTTCGCCTTAACCAACCAATCGTACTTTGCTAACAGGATATTATATTTATTTACTACCAATTCTCGCGGTAATCGCAGGATATGTTATCTCTCTTTTTTTAAAACCCGGTAATTCTTCCGGCTTTAAACTTCTGCTTGCATTCAGTGGTGCTTATCTTCTGGCAGTAACGGTTCTCGAATTACTTCCTGATGTATACCGTAATCCCGATGAAGGAATTGGTGTATTTATAATGCTTGGGATTTTATTACAGATCGTTCTGGAATTTTTATCTAAAGGAGTAGAACATGGTCATATTCATTTTCAGGAAAATTCAAATGCCTTCCCGGTACTTTTACTTGTTAGCCTGAGTTTGCATTCTTTACTGGAAGGTTTTCCCCTGGACAAAGACACTCATATTTTAAATGGAATAGTTATTCATAAAATTCCGGTAGCCGCAATACTTTCGGTATTTCTAACCCATAGCAAACTGAGGAAATCCAGAACCTTTTTATTTCTTGGTTTTTTCGCACTAATGACTCCGCTGGGAAACTGGCTGAAGAATAATATTGAAATTTTTAGTGAGTATGCTCCTTACGTGAATGCCATGGTAATTGGTATTTTTCTGCATGTTTCTACAACTATTTTATTCGAATCGTCTAAAAATCATTCCTTTAATGCTTCAAAACTGGGAGTTATTATTCTGGGAATTCTATTAGCCTATTTTATATAATGTTCAGTAAAGAAGAATCAAAACAAATACGTCAGGAATTCTGGACAGGTTTTGGGAAGGAATACCCACATAAATGGCTGTTATACAACACGAAGATCAGGGAGTTGCAGTTAAAATTTACCTTTAACCTAAAGGTAGCACTGGTTTCTCTGGATATTATTGATGATGAATTGATCAGGGAATATTATTTCGAAAAACTTGAATCGCTGAAAAAAATTCTTCAGACTGAATATTTTCCGGAAATTATTTTCGCAAAAGATTACGAACTCCCGGAAGGTAAAGAGATTTCCCGAATCTATGTAGAACTGACAGATGTGAGTATACATAAAGAAAAGGACTGGCCACTGGTAAAAGAATTCCTTTCAGGAAACATGATTTTACTGGAAAATTTCTTCAAAGATTTCGCCGATTTTATAAAAAAGTAGTTTAATTTCTATTATGTATATCCGTTTTTAGTCATAATAGTTATCTGGTCACCCTGTCCCGATAGCTATCTGGATATTTCAGGGTCTCTTTTATGATTTATAGTATTTTAAGATTCTGAAGCAAGTTCAGAATGACGCACTTTATTAAATTAGGATACTTAACGGACAATCAATTTCTATTTGATAGAATTTGAAATAATGAAATGAAGTGTTTTTAATTAAAGGTAATCTTCTTATTTCGAATATTTACCTTCGACTGATACTCTCCGGGAGACATTTTCTTTCTCCTTTTGAATACCCGGTTAAAATAGGAACGGCTTTCAAATCCGCATTCCAGATAAATATCTTTTATGGTTCTTTCTTTATTTTGAAGCAGGCTTACCGCAAGTTTAATCCGTTCGTTATTAATAAAATCTGTGGGTGATATTCCCATTTCATTTTTGAAAACCCTGTAAAAATTAGATTCACTCATACAGGCCGTTTCACTCAATTGCTCTACTGAAATAGGCCTGTGCAGGTTTTTCCGAATATATTCCACCACATAAGCCAGACGGCTATTACTGCTTAACTTAAAACTCTGTTCCGTATAAATTTTACGGGTGTTTGTTTGGAGAATTCTTATAATTAATTCCTGCAGCATATTATCTACAAAGAGATCTTTGGCAGGATGATTTTCGGTGAACAAAAATATAAGCCGTTGCAGTATCTGGTAAATCCCAATATCGTTGGTGAAATGAAAGTTGTAATCCATAAGGTTCCATTCTCCCCCATCTGCCTTTAGCATATTCTCGTTCATATGGCAGAGTACCTTATCTATTTTATCTTCAGAAATTGCCATAGCCAGGCAACGGGTAGGATTGGAATCCTTGGCTTCAGGAAAATCTATGCACATCAATTCATCAGGAGGTAGTATTAAAGATTCACCCGGAAGAAAATCGAATGGATTTTGATCGCGTAAATGCATGATTTTCTTCCCCCGTAACATACTTGCAAGAACAGGCTTATCAAACTGGAGAAGAACCTTTTCTGCCACTTCATGCGTTTCAAAAATATGAAGAGCAGCATTGTTCATGGTGTAAGAGGTCTGGTTCTCCACAAGATTCTCTAATTTCCGGTTCTCGTAAAAATGTTTGGGTAACTCCATGAATTCCTCAATCTTGAGATTCTAATTTTTTTCACTTATATATCTCTAAATATACAATATAACATGATTTATTTTAAGGATTTTATAATAAATGAAACGATTGTTCATGGTAATGATAGAATAGGTCAGCATTTTTAAAAGTCTGAATCTTAACTTTGAGAGACTTCCGAAATTCTATAACCACCGGAATGACTTCAATATTTAATAATCTAAAATTTATACATTATGAGCGACGTTCAGACCACAGAGAAAAAAGCGATCCAAAAACCCAAATTCAAGGATAAGTATGATAATTATATAGGAGGGAAATGGACCGCTCCGGTGAAGGGTGAATATTTTGACAATATTTCTCCTGTTGATGGAAATAGTTTTACCAAAGTTGCCCGATCTACTCAGGAAGATATAGATAAAGCTATTGATGCCGCCTGGAAAGCAGCACCCGAATGGAATAATTCTTCAGCAGCATATCGCAGTAATCTGTTACTAAAGATTGCTGACATTATGGAAAAAAACCTTGAAGACCTTGCCCGTGCAGAAACTTGGGACAATGGGAAAGCAGTTAGGGAAACACTTGCGGCAGACCTTCCACTGGCTGTAGATCACTTTAGATATTTTGCGGGCGTAATACGTGCGGAAGAAGGATCGGTAAGTGAGCTTGATTCAAATACCGTATGTATTAATGTAACCGAACCATTAGGAGTCGTAGGACAGATTATTCCCTGGAATTTCCCGATTTTGATGGCTACCTGGAAACTTGCCCCTGCCCTCGCCGCTGGTAACTGCGTTGTTTTAAAACCTGCAGAACAAACTCCGGTTGGTATTATGATCCTTATGGAACTGATTGAAGATATACTGCCAGCAGGTGTATTAAATATTGTTAATGGATTTGGAGCCGAAGCTGGAAAACCTTTGGCATCAAGCCCGCGTATTAATAAGATAGCCTTTACGGGAGAAACTACCACAGGACAGCTTATTATGCAATATGCATCTAAAAATATTACACCGGTTACCCTGGAACTTGGAGGAAAATCTCCAAACGTTTTCTTCGAGAGTATCATGGATGCCGATGATGAATTCTTTGATAAGTGTATAGAAGGTGCCGTAATGTTCGCCCTTAATCAGGGAGAAGTTTGTACCTGCCCTTCCAGATTGCTAATCCAGGAAAGTATTTACGATAAATTTATTGAAAGAATAATTGAAAGAACCAAAGCTATTAAACTGGGCCATCCACTGGACCCGGATACAATGATGGGTGCGCAGGCTTCCAACGATCAGTATGAAAAGATCCTGAATTACATCAAAATTGGTAAGGAAGAAGGATGCGAAGTTCTTACCGGCGGAGAGGCAGCCTTTAACGAAGGTCTTGATGGCGGTTATTATATCCAGCCAACAATTCTGAAAGGAAACAATAAAATGAGAGTATTCCAGGAAGAAATCTTTGGCCCGGTGGTTTGCGTAACCACTTTTAAGGATGAAGCTGAAGCTATTGAAATCGCAAATGATACCTTATATGGTTTAGGTGCCGGTGTATGGACGAGAGACACTCACCAGGCTTACCAGATTGCGAGAGCTATTAAGGCAGGTCGAGTTTGGGTAAATAATTACCATAACTATCCTGCACATGCACCATTTGGAGGTTATAAGAAATCAGGTATAGGTCGCGAAAATCACAAAATGATGCTTAGCCATTACCGCCAAACCAAGAATATGCTTGTTTCTTATGATAAGAAGGCAATGGGATTCTTCTAGAAATTAAATTTATGACTCAAAGAGTAGATATAACTGAAGAAGCAAAAAAAGTAATTGATCAACTTCGTAAAAGACATGGGGAGCTAATGTTTCATCAAAGCGGAGGATGCTGTGATGGATCTTCACCTATGTGCCTTGAAAAAGGCGATCTGTTGCTTAATGAAAATGATGTTTGGCTGGGAACAATTCATGGATGTGAATTCTTTATGAGTAAAGACCAGTTTGAATATTGGAAACATACGCATTTGACGGTTGACGTTACTCATGGTCGTGGATCAAGCTTTTCACTTGAAATTCCTCTTGGATTGAGATTTGTTATAAAATCCCGTCTGTTCAAGGAAGAAGAACGTGAGAATTTAGAACCAGTGAAATATGGTGAACAGTTTATTGATTAAAAACTGTTTTGGTTAGGTTGAAATCCGCACCATATAAGGTGCGGATTTTCTATTTTTATAAGATCACTCATCAAAATGGTTAAAAAAGGGAATATATTAGAAACTAAACGATGCTTTTTAAAGCCGGTGGAAAATTCAGATATAGGACATATTTTCAGAGGTCTTTCCCATCCTGAAATTATAAAATATTACGGCGTCAACTACCATACTTTGGAAGAGACCAATGAACAAATGAACTGGTATTCCAATTTAGAAAAGTCAGGTTCCAGTCAATGGTGGATTATTCGGCTAAATGATTCCAGTACCTTTTGTGGTGCCATTGGTTATAATGATTTAAACCTGGAGCATAAAAAGGCTGAAATTGGCTTCTGGCTTTTTCCAGAATTCTGGGGAAAAGGAGTTATGAAGGAATGTGCTCTAAAGATTACAGACTATCTGTTCCGCGAAATTGGAGTACATCGTATCGAAGCTTTCGTGGAGGAAAGAAACAAGAATTCTATCCGATTACTTTCAAAATTAGGATTTAAATATGAAGGCACTATGGACGATTGTGAAGTAAAAAATGGAGAGTTTATAAGTGTTTCCATATATGCTTATAAAAAAAACTATAGAGGTCAGTATTTAAATTCATATCTTCAAAGTCAATAAATATAGTAATAACATGAATATTTTCAAGGGTCAAAACCTCCTAGAGTTCTCTGATCGGTTCAAATCCGATGAAGATTGTAAAGAATATTTGTCTGGAATCA